>CAYVAM010000029.1:0-6227 GCA_964449275.1 uncultured Anaerolineales bacterium | reverse complement strand
ATCAACATACACACATACCAAACACAACTCTCAACCGAACTAATCGTGCCCCAGTTCGGTGAAGGCCCGCACCAAGAAGCCATGGGCACAGCCGATATCTCCGATCTTCAACGGGGCAGCGGACCGACAAAGGCCCGACACCCTGAGGATCTGGCGGGCACGCCTGGGCTCATACCTTCGGCCGTAGCGCGCCCCTTCTCTCGGTCCACCTCCCGTGTGAATATTCTCCGGATAGTATCTTGTGAAGTACCGCGGATCGCTGTAAACGGCGCCAGCCTCCTCGAAGTAATACGGATGCAAGAATACGCTGCCGCAGTTCCCGCACTTCACCAACACATACTTATCGTCATCGGGCGCAACATCCGACCGAGCCCTGAACGCGAAGTTTGCGTCCTTCGGTTGTCGCACAAGTAGCGCGCGCACCGGTCCCTCGCCGCAGTCCAGACAGACCAAGTCTTCGTATCCGAGTGTCATCCTTCTGCCCCGACCCGTTCGTCCACGAAGCCAAGCCGCCCTGCGGACAAGAGAAACCGCAGACGCTCGCGGGAGACATCGGGATCAGTTCCGGCGCTCATCGCTCGGTTGCGTCGCCGATAATACACTTGTACACTCGCAAGGTCTCATCGGCCACCCGCTCCGGGTGGAACTCGCGAATCGCCTTTTCTCGTCCGCGGCGGCCCATCTCGCGGCACTGCGCGTGGTCTTGCGCCAACTCGGCGATCGAGCGGGCAAAGCCTGCCACGTCACCCGGGTCAACGAGCGTGCCGGTCCGGCCCTCTTCCACCATATACGGGATACCGCAGATTCGCACGGAAATCACGGCCGTCCCGGCGGCCATGGCCTCGCTGATGACGCCCGGGGCCGTTTCCTGGCGGCTCATCAGGACCAGTGCCGACGCACGCTCGACCTCGTCCAGCAACTCCTGCTCACTGACGCGCCCCAGGAAAGTGACGGCTTCGGCCAAGCCCTCGGCCGCTACGTACTCCCGGAGCCGCCGGGCGTAACGTGCACCCCGTGAATCGCCGATGAGGCGGAGGCGAATCTCCGGGCGCCGCCGCCGGGCTTGCGAGAAGGCCCGCAACAGTTCAAGCACGCACTTGCGGGGAATCAGCAGGCCGACATACAGGAACCGTCCCGGTTCGGCCCGGTCGGGGTCCAGTTCGAGAAAGCGTGGGTTGATGGGGTTGGGGATGTTCCAGAACGTGGCGTTTGTATGGCGGTGCAGTTCCTGCTCGACGTACGGGCTGATGCTGATGACGTGTCGCATGCGTCGAAGCGCCTTCCAGTAGAAGTGCAGATGATACTTTCCCGCCATGCGCCGCCACCACGGGTTCAGAAGCATTTCCTTATGATAGATGCCATGAACCGTGACGACTGTTGGAATCCCCGCATCCAACCCGAACGGGGCGAAGTCCAAGTACTCCGAATGCACAACATCCGGCCCCAGACGCGCCAACGCCCGCGCCATCAGGCGGCCTGGACCGAAGTACTGCCGCAAGGCGAATCGGACCCGTCCGGGACACGCCACCTGGTGCACCGTCATCCCGGTGTGCTCGACGATCTGATCCTCGTGCAGGTGTGGCGCGAACAGGAGATAGTGCACGTCGGCGCTGTGCCGCCGCGACAGCATTTGGCCGAGCCATCGCCCGACGCGGTCGGGCGCCGGCGGGGCATCGCTGAACACATCCTGGCCGATAAGCGCGACTCGCATGGGCCGGTAGCGATTCCTGTCAGCCTATTCGCTCTCGATCCTCTGGCGCAGGCACTGGCTGACGAGGTGCTCGAGGATACAGTGAAGGTCCTCGACGTGGCCGTAGTTGCGGCTCGAAACGGTGAGGTCGACGTCCACCATGGGCTTCAGTTTGCCGCCGCCGAACCCGATGAAGCCGATGGTGGTCGCGCCGCGCCCGCCGGCGTACTGGATGGCGTCGAGGATGTTCGGCGAGTTGCCGGAGGCCGTAATCCCAAGGACCACGTCCCCCTCTTCCAGGAAGACCTTTAACTGCTCGGTGAAGACCTTCTCGTAGGAGATGTCGTTCGAGATGGCGGTCATGATCGAGGTGTTGTCGGTCAGACTCAAGGCGCGGATGCGCGGCTTTCCCTCGACGGCGCATCCCTTGGCCAGGTCGCACATCATGTGGCTGGCGGTGGCGGCGCTGCCGCCGTTGCCGATGATGAAGATTCGGCGGCCCTTCTTGTAGGCCTCGAAAAGGATGTCGATGACGCGGACGACGGCATCGATGTCGACCTCCTCAAGCACGCCGCGCAGCCCTGACAGGTAGTTCTCGACAAAGGGTTCACTCACAGCAGCCTATCCTCCTACGTAGATGATCTTCGACCCCTGCGGTTCCAATCGGAACGGCAGTTCCCGCAGTTCGGCCAAGCGCTCGCGGACGCGCCCGCGGTTCTGCGGTTCGACGAACAGGAGCATGAATCCGCCGCCGCCGGCCCCGAGGAGTTTGCCTCCCAGCGCGCCGGCCTGTCGCGCCGCCTCGTACCAGCGGTCCACGTCGGGGTTTGTGATACCGCTGGTGACGGTTCGCTTCAGGAGCCAGGCCTCGTGCATGAGTTTGCCGAACTCGGCAAGCCGCCGGCCGGATTGGAGGACGTCGGCCATCTCCTTCGAGATGTCGCGCATGCGGCGGAGCACGTCGAGTTTGTCCTTCGTGTCCTCTTTCTGTTTGGCGAGGATCGCCGACGCCGACCGCTTCACGCCGGTATAGAGCAAGAGCAGGTTCTCGCCCAGTTGCTCTCGCGTCTCGCGCGCCGAGATGACGGGATCGACAAACACGGTCTCATCCGGGTTGAACTGGATGTGGTTGAGCCCGCCGTAGGCGGCGGCGTACTGGTCCTGCTTGCCGATCGGCTCGCCGAGGATGTCGATCTCGATGCGGCACGCCTCCCGGGCCAGTTGCTCGGCGGGCGCGTGGCGGCCGGCGTAGGCGTGCAGGGCGTTCAACAGGCCGACCGTGAAGGAACTGGACGACCCCATTCCCGTCCCGGCCGGCAGGTCCGCGATGCTGGTGATCTCGAGACCCTCCGTCATGCCGGTCAGTCTCAGTGCTTCCCGGACGATCGGGTGCTCGATCTGATCGACGCCCGCGGCGATCTCGGTCCTGGAGTAACTCACGCGGATCGTCGAGTCGAATCGCTGGTTTAGGGTGATATACATGTACTTATCAATCGCCACACTGGTCACCGCGCCGGGATCGTTGCGCCAGAACGCCGCCAGGTCCGTGCCGCCGCCCGCAAAACTGATCCGAAATGGCGTCCGCGAGATGATCACTGTGCCCGTGCCGGGTGTTGAGGTCCTCCCCCGAAGCCGTGCGGCACACTCGCCGGCTGGCCGCCGTCGGCCGGAGCGTCCGGCGCGTGCTGCGCGCCGCTCGCGGCGCCGAAGACCACGCTGGCCATCGCGCAAGCGCCCATCTGAAGCCAGAAGGTCTTCAGCCCGATCGTCGGATTCGCCGTGCTCGACACGACCACGCTTACGAACATGCCGATCAGACTGACACGAAGCCACGGGATGGCGACGCGCCACATCCGCCTCAGAACCGCAATCAGAAACGCCACATAGAAAAACAGCCCGGGGAATCCCGTTTCAGCCAGGGCCGAGAGGAAATCATTGTGCACGGACCCGTGGAACTCGCCCCATCTTATGGCCTCGGCCAGGAAGTTGCCGATGCCGACGCCCAGGACCGGATGTTCCAAGCCGATCCGCCAGGCGAACTGGATCAACTGCAAGCGGCCGCCGGCCTTCAGGCCCATTTCGCGAAGTCGTTCAAGCCGTGCTCCAAGTCCGATGTCCCACAATCCGGCCCACGTACCCACGACAACAAACACCGCGAGGCCGACGGTGACGGTGAGCACCAGGAGGATGCGCCGGCCAAGGCCCATGCCGCGCCACGTCAGGATGGCCGCGATCGCCCCCACCGCCAAGGCAATGTAGGCAGAACGGCTGCCCGTTCGCGCGATCCCCGTCAGTACCACAAGCACACCCAACAAGACCAGAACCTTCAGCCAACGCTTGCTGGCGTACAGCAGGAACAGCGCCATGAACAGCCCGGACATGAGAACCCTGGCGAAAGCGTTCTCATCCCAACCGCCGACCGTAACCCGACCGACCGCTGCTCCGGCAGCCACCTGGGGTGCGGCGAATCCAACAAGCACCGCCGCAATCGAACTCAGGAACACAATCCAGAACAGCGCCTTCGCTTGCTCCCGCGTCACACAAGCATTCACCACCAGGAAAAACAGGCCAACACCCATGAACCTCGTGATCGCGAAGACCCATGCCACCTCCGGCATTGCGGCTACGAGAATGCTGAGTATCGACCACACCGCAAAGCCCATTCCCAGCCACAATTCCGGCATACGGATGTTAATGCGTCCGGTTCGCATCGCGTGCATCAGCCACGCGCCCAGTGTAAAAACCCCCAACACGCGCGTTGCGTTGAGCCCCGTTGCCACCTCGCTGTAACCCTCAAAAGGGAGGTAGGCGGCCAGCAGGTAGAGCCCGATCTCGGGCTTCATCAGGATGAGAAGGCCGAACGGCAGGGCCGCAACGGCGCCACCGGTGAGCGGCTGGCCGAAAACCGCGCCGAATATAATAGCGATTGCTGCCGGAACACCAAGCACCAGGATGACCAGGATGTATCTGCCAGCCGTCCACCCCGTCGGCTCCGGCGCGGTCGCCTCAGCCAGGCCGTCGGTTCTGCCGAGCTGGGTCACTGATAGCATCTATTTCGCTCCGGTAGCCACAGACAACTCCACCTCTGGAAGGATACAGGTCGCTTCGAAAAAAGTCAAGTTACCCTCTTATCGGCAGCATCGCGAACACCTCTCTAGCCCAATAGCATGGGCCCTGCCGCCGTATTCGCTTGTCCGCCTCTCATTAGATGTTGCCATGGCAGGATGCTCCTCTCGGGGCCGTTCGGATTCAGGCGGCCTACGGCGCCTTCCAAAGTTGCGGATCGGCTCCCCACAGAGGCTCCCTCCAGGCGTCGCGGCCGAGCGGTACATCGGCCGGGGAAAGGGCATCCACGTGGCCATCGAGGAATACGCCCTGCGCACAGCCCTCGTGGCGAAAGGCGATTCCGCCCCTCACGCAGCCCTGGTGACCGACGACCAAGGGCGCGTCGCTGCTGGTCGCCGCGTCGCAGAATGCCAGCGTCTGTGAAGGTTGCTTGATGAGAGCACCCGGGCGCGCTGCTTTGGATCCACCGCGCCTCGCCCCGAAACACGACGTGTTAGCGGCGTAACTCGAGCAGAGGGGCTTCGGCCTGCCGTCGCGGAAAACGTCCGGCTGCGGGTCGGCCGGGCAGGTCAACACCGAGGGTTGACGGCAACCCGGCTCGACGGCCACGAGCATGAGGAAATCGGGGTTCTCCCACCAGTTGCCGGGCCCGTCTTTGCCCCACGTATCTTCGGCCATCGGGTACATACCCCCGTGCTGGTTTGCGTAGGTGATGACGGCCAAGCCGATCTGTTTCAGGTTGCTCGCGCACGCCACGCGGTCCGCCACGGCACAGGCCGCGCCCACCACCGGGAACAGCAGGCCCGCGAGGACCGCGACGATCGACGCGAGGACCATCAGTTCGACGAGCGTGAACGCGCCGCGGCCGGCGGTTCGCCCACGGAGGGCTCTGCGGCTCATCACGGGGCTCCTTCCTGCACAGGGCGGCCGATGGCGGGAACGTCCTCCTCGCTCGCCCCGCCCCTCGGCCCGCGAGATCACCGAAGGTGCCGCCTTCGCGAAACCGCCAGGGCAACCGTGCCAAGCCCGATGAGGGCGATGGTGGCCGGTTCGGGCACGACCTCCAGGTACGGCCGCACGCCCGTGTCCTGGTAGTCCCGGCTCCGGAACCGGGCGTGGTAACTGACGTTGCCGGTGCCGGGGTTCCCCTCGATCTCGCTCGAGTCCTTGACGATCAGCCCGAGGTTTGCTTGCGTCCCGGCGACCCATTCGCGAACCAGGCCCGTCACGTCCCACGTCATCCAGGTGTCAGTGGAGTGGGGAACGACGGCGGTCGCATACAGGGTCGAGGCAAAGTCGCCTCCGCCCGGCTGGTACGCAGGCACGCCGGCGTTGAATGTGTCCCAGTACACGGGGCTGGCCTCCTGGTAATCGTCGCGTGCCTGCCAAGACGAATTCATCTCGTCCCAGGAATTCGTGACGCGGTGGACGACGTAGGTGCGGCCGGCGGGGTCGTCGTGCGGCGCGCTCC
>CAYVAM010000028.1:5250-31232 GCA_964449275.1 uncultured Anaerolineales bacterium | reverse complement strand
CTTATCACCCAGGCCCAGCGGCGAATTCCGATTCAGCAGGCCAAGCACACGCGCGGCCGGCGGATCTACGGCGGGCAGCGCCAGTATCTGCCCCTGCGCGTCAACCAGGCCGGCGTCATCCCCGTCATTTTTGCCTCCAGCCTCCTGTACCTGCCGATGTATCTGTTTGGCATGCTCGCGACCAGCACCCAGGGCACGTGGGCCTGGCCCATCATGCAGGAGATCTCCGAGGCGTTCCGGTACGGCAGCCTCATGCACCTGCTTATCTACGTGGCCCTGATCGTTGTGTTCTGCTACTTCTGGACGGCCATCCAGTTCCAGCCGCGCGAGATGGCCAACAACCTTCGCGACTGGGGAAACTTCATCCCGGGCATGAGGCCCGGCCGCCGGACCGCCGATTACCTCGAAAAAGTGATGAACCGCATCACCTACGTTGGGGCGGCGTTTCTGGCGTCTGTTGCGATATTGCCGATTACCGTCAGCAGCCTGACCGGCGTCAGCACCTTGATGACCGGTTTTCTGGGTGGTACGGGGCTCTTGATTATTGTCAGCGTGGCGCTCGACGTCGTCCAGCGGGTTGAGTCGCACCTGATCATGCGGCACTACGAGGGATTCCTGGCCGAGGGCCGGGTGCGGGGACGCCGCGGTTAGGACGCGGCTTTGCGGTGGGAGCGCGAGAAGCGTGCGATTCGTTTTCATGGGCCCGCCTGGGGCCGGAAAGGGAACCCAGGCCAAGGCGGTGGCCGAGACGTACGGTGTCACCCACGTCTCGAGCGGCGATATCTTCCGCGCAGAGATCGCGGGCGACACCGACCTGGGGGTGCAGATTAAGTCGTATCTCGACAGCGGAGCCTTGGTCCCCGACGAGATTACGGTCAAGGCCGTCGTTGGAAGGCTTCGGGCCGAAGACTGTGCCGATGGATGGTTGCTTGACGGCTTTCCGCGGACCGAGGCGCAGGCCGAGGCCCTTGATGAGGCACTCGAAGCCGCAGGCGCGAAACTCAGCGCGGTCGTCTACCTGGAGGTGGACCACGAAATCATCGTCCGGCGTATGGCGGGACGCCGCGTGTGCCCGAAATGCGGGCGCTCGTATCACGTGGAGCACATCCCGCCGAAGGTCGAAGGGACGTGCGACGCCTGCGGCGCTCGTCTGATTACGCGCGACGACGATAAACCCGAGACGGTGCGGCAGCGCTTGGCCACGTATCAGGAGGCCACGACGCCGCTCATCGAATACTACGACCGGCGCGGATTGCTCATCCGCACCGACGGAACTGGAACCCCTGACCAGGTCAGGGCACGGCTCTTTGAACAATTGAAGGAAGTGGAGCGCGGCTGACGCGCGCGGGTCTGCCATGAGCATCCGTCCCAAGAGTTCCGAAGCCATCGAGAAGATGCGGGTCGCCGGGCAGGTCGTGGCCGAGGTTCTCACGCGGCTGCGGCAGATGGCCCGGCCCGGTGTCACCACCGGCGAACTGGACGCCGAAGCCCTGCGCATCATCACCGCCCACGGCGCAAGGGCCCTCTTTTACGGCCAGCCGCACCCGCGCGGGGGGCGGACCTATCCCGGGAACATCTGCGTGTCGCTCAACGAGGAACTGGTTCACGGTATCCCGGGACCGCGCAAGATCGCTGAGGGCGACATCGTCAGCGTCGACGTCGGCGTCGAGAAAGACGGCTGGTGTGGCGACGCCGCACGGACGTTCGCCGTCGGCGACGTGCCCGAACGGACGCGGCGGCTGTTGGCCACGACCGAGGAGGCCCTCGAGATCGCCCGACGCGAGGCACGGGCCGGGATTCTCTGGTCGGCCGTAGCAGGACAGATCGAGAGTTTCGTCACGAGTGCCGGCTTTTCGATCGTGACCGAGTACGTCGGGCACGGCATCGGCGCCAAGATGTGGGAAGAACCACGCGTGCCGAACTACGTCGGCCGCGAGATGCTTCGCGATGATTTTTTGATCGTCGAGAACATGACAATGTGCGTCGAACCGATGGTGAATATGGGCCGGCGCGACGTACGCACCACAAGTGACGGATGGACGGTGGTGACCTCCGATGGGAGACCATCCGCCCATTTCGAGGATATGTTTCTGGTTCGCCGTGACGGGTGCGAACCCCTGACGCGGTGAACCGGACAACTTTGGGGAGGATGAGTCCGACGATGGCAAAGGACGTCATCCGAATGGAAGGAAAGGTCACGGAGGCGCTGCCCAACGCCATCTTCCGGGTCGAACTGGAGAACGGCCACAAGGTGATGGCGCACGTGTCGGGTCGGATGCGGATGCATTTTATCCGTATCCTGCCGGGCGACCAGGTTACGATCGAACTGTCGCCCTACGATCTGACAAAAGGGCGGATCGTCTATCGGACCGGCTGACCCGACGGCCGCGCCACAATCGGTGACGAGGTAGGCGACTATGAAGGTACGGACCAGCGTCAAACGAATCTGCGAGAACTGCAAGGTCGTCCGGCGCGCCGGCGTGGTGCGCGTCATTTGCACCAACCCGCGCCACAAGCAGCGCCAGAAAATGAAGGCGAGGAGGAGGTAGCCCATGCCACGTATCGCCGGTGTGGACGTGCCCGCGGAAAAGGTCACCTGGGTTGCCCTGACTGCCATCCACGGGATCGGCAAGACCAGTTCCCTGACGATCTGCAAGGAAGCGCAGATCGACCCGAACGGGCGGATGAAAGACCTGTCGGAGGACGACATCGGTCACATCGCCACGATCCTGGACCGCAGCTTCGTCATCGAGGGTGCGCTGCGGCGGCAGATGCTTCAGAACATCGCCCGCCTCCGGGACATCGGATCGTATCGCGGCCAGCGCCATCGCCGCGGGTTGCCCGTTCGCGGACAGCGGACGCGGACCAACGCCCGTACGCGCAAGGGGCCGCGGAAGACGGTCGCCGGCAGGAAGGGCGTGAAGGAACTGCATTAGGAGTCGGCCGCTTGCCCCGTGCGTTTGGGGTTCTCATCACGTAGCGGCTGCGGAAACGGCGCGCCGAAAGAGCCGCCGGCGACTGGACGGAGACGAGATGGCTAAGAAGCGAAAGATTCGGCGGAGCGTGGCCAAGGGCGTCGCCCACGTCAAGGCCACCTTCAACAACACCATCATCACGATCACCGACCCGGCGGGGAACGTCCTGTGCCAGGGCTCCGCCGGGACCGTCGGCTTCAAGGGAAGCCGGAAGTCCACGCCGTTCGCGGCCCAGCGTGCCGCCGAGGCGTGTGCCCAAAAGGCGATCAAGATGGGCATGCACGAGGTTGAGGTCAAGGTCAAAGGGCCCGGGAGCGGACGGGAATCCGCCATCACGGCGCTGCAGGCGGCTGGGTTGAAGGTCGCCGCCATCGAAGACGTGACACCGATCCCGCATAACGGATGTCGCCCGCCGAAACGCCGACGCGTCTAGCGGGGCGCACCTGGGAGGTACGACAAGCGCATGGCACGATACACGGGACCTGTTTGCCGACGATGCCGCAGGGCAGGAATGAAACTGTACCTGAAGGGCGTCCGGTGTGAGACGGCCAAGTGCGCCATCGAGAAGCAGTGGCGCAACAAGCCGCCCGGCATGCACTTCTGGCGGCGGCGGCGGCCGAGCGAGTACGCCATCCGTCTACGCGAGAAACAGAAACTCCGCTGGTACTACGGCGTTCTGGAGCGGCAGTTCCGCCGCTTCTTCGAAGAGGCCGCACGCGGTAAGGGATCGACGGGCGAGAGAGTCCTCATTCTCATGGAACGGCGGCTCGACAATGTCGTGTACCGGCTCGGTTTCGCGCCCAGCCGCAACGCAGCCCGACAGTTGGTCAATCACGGCCACGTGCACGTCAACGGCCGTCGCGCTAACATCTCGAGCATGAAGGTCAGGGCCGGCGACGTCATACAGATCCGCGACAAGAAGGTCAGCCGCGACCTCGTCGGGCAGTGTATCGCGGAGGAAGAGGGGCGGGTCATCCCTCAGTGGCTCGAGGCCGACCCGGTCAACCTGCGCGGCGAGGTCAAGGTGCTGCCGTCGCGCGACGACGTCTCGATTCAACTCAACGAGCAATTGATCGTCGAGTTCTGCAGCCGCTAACGCACAGGCTAGGAGGCGAAGATCGTGATGCGGATTCGATGGAAGGGGCTGGAACTTCCTACCCGCGTGGTCTTGGACTCCACGACCGAGACACCGACCTACGGACAGTTCGTCGCCGAGCCGTTCGAGCGCGGCTTCGGCGTGACCATTGGCAACAGCCTCAGGCGCATTCTGATGTCGAGCCTCGAGGGTGCCGCCGTCACCGGTGTCAAGATCGAGGGTGTCCTCCACGAGTTCTCCAGCGTTGAAGGCGTCATCGAGGACGCAACCGACCTCATCCTCAACATCAAGGGGCTCGTGGTGCGCCTCGAAGGCGACGAGCCACGGATCGTGACCCTCGAGGCCACCGAAGCCGGGCCGGTCACGGCCGGGATGATCCAAACCGACCCGAACGTCGAGGTCCTCGACGCCGACTACCACATCTGCACGCTCTCGAAGAAGATGCGATTTGCGATGGAACTCAGGATCGAGAAGGGCCGCGGGTACATCACCGCCGAGGAGAACACGCCCGAAGGCGACCAGGAGATCGGCCACATCCCCGTGGACAGCCACTTCTCACCCGTCGTCCGCGTGCGTTTTCGTACCGAGGACACCCGCGTCGGCCAGCGCACCAATTACGACCGGCTGGTGCTCGAAATCTGGACCAACGGGACGGTTTCCCCCGACATGGCTCTGGTTGAGGCGGCCAAGATCATGCGCAAACACCTCAACCCGTTCGTCGAGTACTTCCAGCCGGGCGAGGAACTGGTGGTCGAGGAGGCCGAGGGACTCGAAGAGGTGGTGGCCGGAGCCGAAGAATACGTCTCGGAACTCGAACGCAAACTCGCGCTGCCCATCGCCCAACTCGAACTGAGCGTCCGGGCCTCCAATTGCCTGGAATCCGAAAATATCATGACCGTCGGCCAGTTGGTCCGCTTGGGCGAGGAAGACCTCCTGGCCGTCCGGTCGTTTGGCAAGACGAGCCTCCGCGAGGTCAAACGCAAACTGGCAGACCTCGGCCTGAGTCTCGGGATGGACCTGGAAGGCGTCACGGCCGGTGGTGGAGGGAGTGCCTGACGATGCGGCATCAGAAGCACGGACGCAAACTCAATCGCACCACGAGCCACCGGGCCGCCACGCTCAGGAGCCTGGCCTGCGCCCTCATCGAGCACGAAGCCATCACCACGACCGTCCCGAAGGCGAAGGAAGCGCGGCGGTTCGTCGAACGCCTGATTACGACGGCCCGAAAGGGTACGCTGGCGGCACGCAGGCGGGTAGCCTCGCGACTGGGCGACGAGACCGTCGCCAAGAAACTCGTTGAGGACGTGGCGCCCAGGTTCGCCGAACGGCCCGGCGGCTACACCCGCGTCGTCAAACTGGCCAAACGCCGCGTCGGCGACGCCTCGCAACTCGCCCGCCTCGAACTCGTCGAGAAACGCGAGAAGGAAAAGGAAAAGAAAAAGAAAAAGAAGAAGTAACCCCACGCGCCCGCGTTGCCGATAGCGGGCGCCCTTTTCGTGCGCTGGCACCCATGATGCGCGGTGGCGCCCATTGACGCGCGGTGGCGCCCATTGATGCGCGGTGGGTCTCCTGACCCACCGCGCCAGAATTGGCGCGTGGCATGGCCACGCTTGCGTGGCCATGATTGGGCAGATCCTCGCGGCGGCCTTCCGAGGCCGCCGCGAGGGAGTGCACGCGGTGCTGCGGCGGCCTCGGACGGCCGCCGCGAGGAGTGTTGAGGAAGGCTGTTTGACGGAGCGCTTCGCCATGTCCGGCTGCGTCTTCTGCAAAATCGTCGCCGGCGAGATCCCCTGCACGAAGGTCTACGAGGACGACCTCTGCCTGGCCTTCATGGACATCGGTCCGCTGGCCGACGGCCACACGCTCCTCATCCCGAAAAAACACTACGAGTTTCTTTACGAGATGCCGCCCGATGAGGTCGCCCACCTTGCCAGGCGCCTGCCTGCCATGGCGAAGGCCGTGCAGGAGGCCATGGGGGCCGAGGGGCTCAACGTCCTCCAGAACAACGGCCGCGTCTCCGGCCAGGCCGTGCCGCACGTCCACTTCCACTTCATACCCCGCGTCGCCGGCGACGGCCTCGGCTACCGCTGGCCCGCCAAGGAGGCCGACTTCGAGGTGCTCAAAGAGCAGGCCGAGGCGATCCGCGCGAAACTCAAGGCATGACAAGCCAGGTGCCACTGGCGGCTTGCCCGCCAGTGCCTTCCCCACTCGTGTTGCGCGCGGTGGGTCTCCCGACCCACCGCGCTGTGATGGTGACCTTGCCGCTCCTGCGAGCGCGGCGGGTCGGGAGAGCCACCGCGCAATGTGCTACAAGCAGTCGTGAATTGCTCTACCGGCCTTCCTTGGCATGCATCACGATTTCCCAGTCCTCCGGCACCTTGGGCCGCGTGAACTGGGCCGCGTCGATGGTCTTGTTCGTCTCGACGTGGTGGAAATCGACGGTCGTGATGTTCTCGCTCGTATCGTGCAGCCGCACGCGGGTGGGCAGGTTCTGCTTCGCGTCGATCCAGAGAAGCACCCGCGTGTAGTTCTTCGCGAGGTCGGTTCCCTTCTTCGGGACGAGCGAAAGGACCTGCCGCTTCGCCTTGTCCTTCTTCTCTTCCGCCGCGTCGCGCGTCACGGTGAAGTGCTTCAGCACGGCGGCCTTCTTCTGGCCGAAGGGCAGGGGGAAGGGGATCTTGCCGATCTCGAACGACTCGACCGCCGGCTCGTCCGGCAGCCGCAGTTCCCAGATGATCAGTTGCTTCGTCGGGTCCTTCTTGTGGTAGAGGACGCGGCCGTCGAAGACAAACGTCTCGCGCGGCCGGTCGGTGAACTCGAACCGCAGCAGGTTCGGCGCGCGGTAGGCAAGTTCGCCTTTGCGCTTCTGGATATCCTCGTACAGGGTCTGGTTCAGTTCGTAGTCGAACTTCGCCCGGACGGTCTTGAACTGCTTGCCGGCGGCATCCACACGATCGAGCACTTCGAGCACGTCCGCTGCGGGTGGCTTGCTCTCTGCTGCAGGTGCCGGCGGCGCCGCCCCGTGTGCTGCGGCGCACGCCGCGACCGTCCACGCCCCGGCCAGAATGCCCGTCAACCACCGCATCTTCACTCCGATGCCTCCTTCTCCGTGTGCTGGTCGCGTGCCATATCCCTGATCTTCCGCACGGCGGGCGGCAGGCCGCGCCAAAGGCCCAACACCACCGTCGCGCCGAGGATGCCCACGACCCACTGCCATCCGAGTTTGAACTCCTCCGCCAGGATCGCAAACAGCAGGTACCGCGGCCATCGTCCGACGAGCGACCCCAGGGCGAACTTTCCCCGGTTGTACCCCTCGCTGATCGCCAGCAGCCGAACGAAGTCGATCGGGATCGGCAAAAACGACGCTGCCGCCAGCGTCCCGAACGGCGCGCGGTTGTACCACACCGCCACACGCTTGTACCAGCCCTTGGTCCGAATCCTCCGCACGCTCCTGTACCGGTACAGGAACGTCACGAGGTAGTAGTCGTGCATGTTGGCGATGGCGGTGCCGGCTGCGCCGACCGTTGCGACGACCCACGGATTGAGGCCCAGTCCGCCGCCTTCGGTCGGGGCCGCCGCCCAGATCACGATCCACGCCGTCGGCAGCGGAAGAAACGTGCACGCCAGGCTCAGGTATCCGAACAGAAGCGCCAGGCCCGCCACCGTGCTCCCCTCACCGCCGAGCAGATATGCCCCGGCGAGCAACGCCAGCACCGCTGCAAACGGCAGAAACCACGCGCGGAGGCTGATCCGCTCGTGCCGCAGCAGCCGCAGGTCCTGCGTCTCACCCGCCGCCGGCTTACTCGGTGATGAGTCGCCCATCGCGCATCCTTACGAGGCGGTCGGCCCGCGCGGCCACCTGCTCGTTGTGGGAGATGAGGACAATTGTCTGTTCCGTCTCCTGGTGGAGTTGGCTCGCGAGGTCCATCACGCGCCCCGACGCCTCGGAATCGAGGTTCCCGGTCGGCTCGTCCGCCAGGAGCACGGTCGGCCGCGTTACCAGGGCCCGCGCGATGGCCACGCGCTGCTGCTCGCCGACGCTCAGTTGGTTGGGCCGGCGCCGGCGTTTATCTTCGAGCCCCACAGCCTGCAGCATCTCGCGCGGCGCATCTCCCACAGTCATGCCGCGGAGCCGCAGCGGCAGCGCCACGTTGGCCTCGGCTGAGAGCGTCGGCAGCAGGTTGAACCGCTGGAAGACGAACCCGATGTGGACCCGGCGAAGGCGAGTCCGCTCGCCGTCCGATACGCCCCGCGCGTCGGTTCCCGCCAGGATCACCGTCCCGTCGGTCGGCGTGGCCAACAGGCCCATCAGGTACAGGAGCGTGCTCTTGCCGCACCCGCTCGGCCCCATGACCGAGACGAACTCTCCCCGCGCGATGGCAAGGTCCACGCCGCGAAGCGCGGGTGTGGCCACGCCGTCCGCCCGGTACACCTTCGTCAGGTCGCGCGTTTCGAGGATTGTGCCCATGGTCGCTGTGTTTTGACGGCCGGTTTCGGATGCTATTCGTATCGCAGACTCTCGACCGGGTGGCATGGCCACGCTTGCGTGGCCATGGGTTGCCCGGCTGTTGCTGAACATGGCCACCCAACATCGGGTGGCCATGCCACCCGCGGTTCTATTCGTACCTGAGACTCTCAACGGGGTCCTGGTTCGCTGCGCGCAGCGCAGGGTGTAAGGCCCCGAGAAACGTTCCAACGGCCGCAAGCCCTGCGGCGTACGCGAATCGCACCGGCGGTATCTCGCACGTCCAGAGCGGTTGAAGGTGCAGGATGAGCGTCCGTCCGCCCCACGTCAGCAGAAAGCCCACGACGATGCCGCCTGCCGCAATGAGTCCGGCCTCGGCCAGGATCAGACCGAAGATCTGGCCCCGCGAGGCGCCGATGCCTTTGAGGATTCCGATCTCACGCGTCCGCTCGACCACCATCGTATACACCGTCAGCAGGATGACCAGGAAACAGACGAACGCCGCCACGAATACTACCGAGCCGATGACCAGATCCATGTCCACGAAACTCGACGCCAGGACGTCGTAGAACTCGTCCATCGTGAAGACGTTCAGGCCGCGCTCGCGAATCGCGTCCCGCGCCGCCGCCACCTGCCCCGGGTCGCTGACCCGGACGTAGAAGAACGACGCCCGTCGGCCGCGCTGCTGCAGCGCCTCGCTGACCGTGTCGATGGGCATGAAGACGCGGCCGGCCACGCCTTCGCGGGCGATGCCGACGATCGTGAAACGCCGGCCCCATCGCTCGACCGTCTGGCCCACCGCGTAGCCGCCCGCGCCCGCGAGGCGCGAGTCGATGACCATCTCCCAGCCGCCCTCGAGCGTGCGGCCGTCGATCATCTGGTCCGGCTGGGCGAAGAATCGCCAGTCGGCCGGCCTGATGCCGTACACGTTCTGCACGCGCCCGGCCATCTTGAACGGCCATCTCAGGACCGGGATGGCGTGGGAGACGCCCGGCACCGCTTCCAGGTCCGCCTCGACCTTGTCGGCCGGCAGGCCGCCGCTGACCACCACCTGGTCCGACGCCGGCCAGACCATCAGGTGGGCCTGGACGTGCGTGGTGCGGCGGGCGATCTCGCCGAGCATGCTCGTCAGACCCACCAGCACCAGGAACAGCGCCACACCGACGCCCACCGCCAGGACGCTGATGGCCGTCCTGATTTTTCTCGCCATGATGTTCGCAAGCGGCAGCATGGGCTCTCTATTTGCCTCTTGTCTTGCGGCGGCGTTTTGGGGTCTGGAACCTCGTGCCGCGCTTGGCCGCCGAGATCACCTTCATCACCTCCAGCGCTTCGGCGATCGTGATGGGGAACCGCTTGCCTTTGCGGACGGCGGCGTAGAGTTCGTCCCAGATGTCCCAGGTCTTCCTGGGCCTGGCCTGGAAGGTCTTCTCGATCCACGGCAGTTTCTCCGGCGTCCCGAACGCGGCGCCGGGGTCGCCGGGATCGGGCCTTCGGGCCGGTAGTTTCCTCTTCGGGTCCAGGTACTTGACGGTGATCGTGTTGTCGGAGCACTCCAAGGCCCCCCGCGTGCCCCAGACGAGGTACTCGGGCGCCGTGATGACGGTGCCGCCGCTGACGGCCATGTCCACCACCCGCCCGTTCGTGCCTGTGGCGACGATTCGCAGGTGGTCCTCGGCGTCGCCGACGGCGGCGACCCGTTTCAGATCGCTCCACATCGACCGGATGGGAGCGTCGAGCATCCTGAGCAGATGGTCCACGATGTGCGGTCCCCAGTTCAGCATCTGCCCGCCGCCGTAACGCTTGAGTGTCTGCCAGTCGTTGCGCCGCGAGTACCCGCCGCGCATCAGCCGGACCTCGAACACGTTGCCCAGGACGCCGGAGTCCATGATCTCGCGGATGTGCAGAAACGCCGTCTCGTTGCGGCGGTTGTGGCGGATGAAGAGTTTGCCCTTCGATTTTTTCGCGGCGGCGGCCATCCGCTTCGCCTCCGCGTAATCGACGGTGATCGGCTTTTCCTGGAAGACGTGCTTGCCGGCCGCGAGCGCCATCGTCGCGTGCTCCAGGTGATCGACGCTCCGCGTCGCGACGGCGACCATCTCGACGTTCGGATCGGCCACCAGGTCCTCCGCCCGCCTGTACACGGGGCAGTTGTATTTCGCGGCGAACCGTTCGCGCTTCCGCTTGAGCGTGTCGCAACCGGCGACGATCCGGAACCGTTTCTCCTTGCCTTCGAGTTCCCGGCACTGCATGCCCCAGCCGGCACGTCCGAGGCCGAGGATGCCCAGGCGAATTGGTTCGGCTCTTGCCACGGTACGCTTCCTTTGCCGGAAATCCCGCGACTTTACGGTAGCGGCTCCTGGTCGACGTCGCATTCACGGCGAAGTTGCGGCGATTATAAAGAGGGTGGGGGACGGGAGCAAGCGCTGCCCGGTTTCGCGCTAGTGCTCCGTGACTGCTCATCTGACGGGTGCCACTGGCTGCTTGCCAGCCAGTGTGTGGCGAGCAACAGAAAGGCACTGGCGGACAAGCCGCCAGTGGCACCCATCATTTGAGGAGTAACCGAACACTAGGAATCGACCTTCCACTCGCGCGGTTCGGGTGACCGCAGGTAGGCGTCGATGTTGCGTGCGGCTGCCTGGCCGGCGCCCATGGCGCTGATGACGGTTGCAGCGCCCGTCACGATGTCGCCGCCCGCCCAGACGCGCTCTTTCATGGTGCGGCCGGTCGCTTCGTCGGCCACGATCGTGCCCCATGCGGTGGTCCGGAGATCGGGGGTGGTCTGCGGCACAATCGGGTTCGGGCGGTTGCCGATGGCGATAATGGCCGTATCCACGTCGATGACGAACTCGCTCCCGGCAATCGGGACGGGCCGGCGGCGGCCCGACTCATCCGGCTCGCCCAGTTCCATCCGCAGGCACTCCATGCCGACGACCCAGTGGGCGTCGTTGCCCAGGATGCGTGTCGGGTTCGTCAGCAAATTGAACCGGATGCCCTCCTGCTCGGCGTGATGGATTTCGGCCGCCCGGGCAGGCATCTCCACCCGGCTGCGCCGATACACGATGTAAACGACCTCCGCGCCAAGCCGCAAGGCCGTCCGGGCGGAATCCATCGCCACGTTCCCGCCGCCGACGACCGCCACGCGCTGCGACCGCATGATCGGCGTGTCGGCATGCTCGCGGTCGTAGGCCCGCATCAGGTTCGTCCGCGTCAGGTACTCGTTCGCGCTGTAGACGCCGACAAGGTTCTCGCCCGGGATGTTCAGAAACATGGGCGCCCCCGCCCCGACGCCGATGAACACAGCATCGTACTCATCGAGCAACTCATCTACGGTGTCGAGTTTGCCGATGACGGCGTCGGTGACGATTTCGACACCGCGAGCCGCCAGGCGATTCACTTCGTCCTGCACGATTCGCTTCGGCAGACGGAACTCCGGGATGCCGTAAACCAGCACGCCCCCCGTCTTGTGCAGGGCCTCGAAGACGGTGACGGCGTGGCCGCTCCCGATCAGTTCACCCGCGCACGTCAGGCCCGCGGGGCCCGACCCGACGATGGCGATGCGCTTGCCGCTCGGTTCAGGAACCGGCGGCGGCGGAGAGCCGCCGTGCTCGCGCTTCCAATCGGCCACGAACCGTTCGAGGTTGCCGATCGCCACCGGCTTGCCCTTCTTGCCGAGGACGCACTTGATCTCGCACTGCGTCTCCTGGGGACACACGCGGCCGCAGACGGCCGGAAGCGCGTTCACGAGGAGGATCCGGTCGGCAGCCTCCTCGAACTTGCCTTCGACAATCAACTTCACGAAACCCGGAATGTCAATCCCCACGGGGCAGCCCGTGATGCACTGGGGCTTCTTGCAGAGAAGGCACCGGCCGGCCTCCACCCGGGCCTGGTCGGCTGTGTAGCCCAGCGGAACCTCGTCAAAGTCGCGGACCCGTTCAGACGCCGGCCGTTCAGGCATCGGAACGCGCGGTGGGCGAGTCTTGTTCTTGCCGTTCGCGGCGGTCATGCAGAACCGGTCCTTCCGCCTGGCAGTCTAATCCTTCGTGTGGGGCCGATTGAGCCCGAGGCGGCAGCCATCGTAGTCTCGCCGCTCCTTGTCGCGGTAGGCGGTCAGGCGGCGAGCAAGCGAATCGAAATCCACCTCGTGCCCGTCGAACTCCGGACCGTCCACGCAGGCGAACCGGACCTTGCCCCCCACGACCACCCGGCACCCGCCGCACATGCCCGTCCCGTCCACCATGATCGGGTTCAGGCTGACCATGGTCGGAAGGCCCGCTTCGCGCGTCACGTCGCAGACGGCCCGCATCATCGGCACGGGGCCGATGGCCCAGCACTTGGCAAACGTCCGGCCTTCCGAGAGCAGATCCGCGATGACGTCCGTCACGAAACCGTGGCGGCCGTACGTGCCGTCGTCGGTCGCCACGCGGACCTCATCGGCGAAGGCGCGGAACTCGTCTTCGAGGATCAGCAGTGCCCGCGACCGCGCGCCGATGACGGCCGTCACCTCGTTCCCGGCTCCCTTCAGGGCCTTGGCAATCGGATACAGCGGCGCCGCTCCAACGCCGCCGCCGACGCAGAGGACGCGGCCGTACCGTTCGATCTCGGTAGCGCGGCCGAGCGGCCCGACCAGGTTGAGGATCGTGTCGCCCTCGGCCAGTTCGGCCAAGAGGGCCGTCGATTTCCCCACCACCTGGAAGATAAGCGTGATCGAACCTTGCGGCAAGTCGGTGTCGGCGATCGTAAGCGGGAACCGCTCGCCGTCCTCGCTGATGCGCAGGATGACGAACTGGCCCGGCCTGGCCTTGCGGGCCAGTTTCGGGTGGACCACGTCGAGCCGGACGACATCCGGGCCCAACTGCTTTCTTGCGATGATCTCGTTCATGGGCACAGGCACCAGCGGCAAAGAAGTCCGTAAACTCTATCGGCATGGCGCGCCGCCGTCAAGCCTCACCATACGCAAGTGTGCTGTGAGGGGCGGCCGAACCCAGCGGCCCAGGCAATCGCTTGCATTCGGCTGTCCCGGCAGCCATCATAACGGCAGCCGTACGGGCATCGGGACCCGGGAGGGGATCCCAAATCGCATTCGGCTCTGGGAGCCGAAGATATTGGTCCGCGTCCCGGGTCCGGTGCCCGGAAATGGTCATTTGTCACTTGTCATTGGTCACTTGTCTGAAGGCGCCTGCTGTCGGCGCATTGCCGCAAGGGCAAGTGACGCGTGACAAGTGACGTCGTTCAAAGACGGAGCCCCGACCATGTCACGCCCGACACGCCTTATCCCAACCGCCCTGCTCTGCCTTGCTGCCGCTTCGGCGCTGGCGGTGGAAACCAGGGAGCAACTGACGGCCAAACTCTGGCCGAAGGAGCGTATCCAGGCGGCCCTTGGCGCCGTCGAGAAACAGAAAGCCGCCGGCCTTCTCTCCGACGCCGCCTACGCCCGCCGCAAGACGATGCTGCGGAACCGCCTCGCCGGCCGCTTCAAACCGACCATGCTCTCGGTCACGAACCCGCCGCTCAACTTTATCCAGAACGGCGGCTTCGAGGACATCAACCGCAACTCCCGCCCGAACCGCAGCCGCTGGCTCTGGTGGGGCGGATGGTCCTGGGGCGGCGACTACGAGAACCGATGGGAAGACCGGCCCGCCCACGTCCATTCCGGCACGTACTCCGCCCGCATCACGTGCAAAGGCAAAGCCGGCCGCATCGGCATCATGACGCCCAAACTGCCCATCGTGCCCGACGCCACCGAGTACGTCTTCACGGTCTGGGCCAAGGGCGAGGGCGAGAACCAGTTGTTCCTCAACTTCGAGGCCGGGGCGCGCGGGACGCTCCGCAAACGCATCGGCACGCAGTGGGAACTGGTGACCCTCAAAGGCCGGCCGGACGCCGACGCCAAGACTTACGGCCTCTACATCTACGTCACCGGCAAGGGAACGATCTGGCTCGACGATGCGACACTGGTACCCGCTGTTGATGTGAAAGAATAGCAACGTGCAACCAGCCCCCGCCGGCAGGCGACGTACAAGGCTAGCCAGGCATGACTAGCCCCCGCCGGCAGGCGACGTACAAGGCTAGCCAAGCATGACTAGCCCCCGCCGGCAGGCGACGTACAAGGCTAGCCAGGCATGACTAGCCCCCGCCGGCAGGCGGGGGTATCATCAAGGAGCACGCAAATGCGATACACGCTGGCCGCCATCGCGCTGCTGACCTTCTGCCACGCCGCTTTCGGCGACGTCGACCTCTACGTGACCGACACCATGGCCCCCCAGGATAAATCCATCAAGCCCCTGGGTGGCAAGACGACCGCCGTCGCGAAGATGTTCGCCTCGCCCGGCGAGGTGGAGCCCGTCAGTTTCGCCCTCCAGCCGAAGGTGCGTCTCGCCGGCGTGATGATCACCGGCGGCGCGCTGCAAGGCCGCGCCGGCACGATTCCCGCCGCAAACGTCCGCGTCCGCTCGGTCGAGGGCTTTCACGGCAAGGGCCGCGACATCCTCATGGACCTCGGCCGCACCTGGGACATGGCCGCCTGGAGCAAGGAACTCTTCTGGGTCACCGTGAAAGTGCCCGACGATGCCCGGCCCGGCGCGTACAAAGGCGTCTGCACGGTGACGAGCAACTCAGAAGCGGTGGCGCGGCTGGCCATCGAGTTGGAGGTCCTGCCGATCCGCCTGGAGGAACCGCCCTTCGCCCTCGGCTTCAACTACTCGAACCCCAAAGACCCGGCGGCCCTGGCCGCCCACCTCGCCGACATGCGCGACCACGGCATGACCGTCGTCGGCCCCCTCTACAACTTCCACCTGCCCATCACCGACGACGACACGGGCGAACTCGGGGCGTTCATCCGGGCGTACCTCGCGGCCGGGTTCAAGCAGCCCGTGTACTTCGCCACGCCGATGAACCTGTCGATCTCCAGCCTCACCGGCTACGGCACCATCGACTCGAAACGGTTCCAGCAGAAGTATCTGGAGGTCATGCACAAACTGCACGCCGAGGCGCTCAAACACCCCGTCCCCGTCATCTTCAGTATCGGCGACGAGTTCACGAACAAGGGCGTCAAGGGCGTGGAGTTCGCCGGCCGCCTCGCTCGCTTCACGTGGGAGGAACTGCCCGAGATCATCACCACCAGCGACATGAACGGGTACATGGAAGTCATGGCCATGGCCCCGTACCTGAACGTTGCCGCCATCAACAACGGGTGGGACGGCATCGACCATCACAACAAGGGCCGCCGCCTCGTCAACAAGGAGTTCCTGACCGAACTCACGGAAAAGACCGGCGCCATCCCCTGGTTCGTCAACACCGGCAGCAGCCGGTTCCCCTTCGGCCTGTTCTTCTGGAAGATGACGAAATATGGTGTGATCGGCAAGGTCGAGTGGTACTACAACCTGCGAAACGAGCGCGGTTCACTCGTGCGGACCGAGGGCAAGACCGTGTGGCCAACGCTGGATTACGAGCGCTCGCGCGAAGGCATCGACGACCTCAAGTATGTCCTCGCGCTCGAAAAAAGAATCGCCCAAGCGAAGAAGGCCCGCAAGGCAGCCGCCCAGGTGCGTGCGGCCGAGGCGCTGCTCAAGCAAATCGCCGACTCCATCATCGACAACTGGACCGCCTACACCCAAGGCGGCGAAACCTTCCCCGCCGACGGCTTCGACGCCATCGACCCCGCCAAAGCCGCCCAACTCGGCCCATTCAACACCCTCCGCCGCGCCATCGCCGACCACGTCATCGCGATTCAGAAGGCTATGTAAAACGGCGGGGGACACAGGGACAGAGGGACGTAGTCAAGAGAGACGACGACGCTTTTGGGATTGTGGTGGGGCCGAAGAGCCTCAATCGGGCGAGCCCGTAATGTCGAGCCGTGGCGCTGGTTCCCGAGGATAGGCAAGGACCTCGGCGTGGATGTCAGACCCCCTAGGTCCTACGCGTTTGCTGCCTTGATGGCATCTATGACTTCGCTCAGATGTTTGCGAAGTTCCTTTCCGATGTGCTCTTCACGCACATGCAGCGCGATTCTCCTCGCCACCATCGGCTTGGCACTGTCATAAAACAGCTTCGTTCTTGATTGACTCCTGTATGCCTTCTTCAGTTGATCTTCGAGTCGGTCGTACTTCCCGAATGCGAGTCGGACTGGTTTGCCTTGCGGGGTCTCCGCATAAGCTTCTTTAACGCATTCCCCTGGAAGATAATTCTCTATTTCCCGTCCTTCAGTTACCCAGCAAACGATTCCATTCTCTTGGCACTCCTTCTTCACCCTGAGCTTGGATTTGCCAAGCCTTGCCCCGCTCTTGGGTCGGTCGCTGTCCATCACCATTATGGAATGCTGATTCAGGCGCAGCAGAGGTATCAGATCGTGGGGGTCTGGAAAGGCCGAGTCTGCGCTATTCAGCCGTCTCAGTGACAGGTGCGAAAGAAGGCGCCCTCCGTAGAACATGATGCTGTAGTCAATGCCTTCGCGGAGAGTTGGCTCCAGAAGCCTCAGCCAGCGCTTAATGTAAACTCTGTCACTTGGGCCCTCGACCCAGATGACGCTATTTGCCTGCAGGACGTCACTCGCCCGGAAGCCCAAGTCGTCAAGTACTCGAAGGGCGTGCTCCGGAGCGTCCACTGGTTGGCCCACTGTCGCACCATCTTCAACCCACAGCCTCGTCACCTGCACGTGTTCCGACACCGCCAATAACGCGGGCGAGTGTGTCGTCAGAACATACCGCTTGTTGGATTCTGCAATCAAGAACCTCAGAAACTCCCGCTGCAATCTGGGATGGAGGTGGATCTCAGGCTCCTCGATACAGTAGAGCGATTCCTCTTCACGGCAAACCGCGATGGCCAGGATGATGAGTTCGTGTATGCCCGTCCCATAAGACGACAAAGGAAGACGAAGGCCGTTGTGCGTTACCATTATGGTCGAGTTTGTGTGATCAACGTCCAGTTCCACCCCCGGCAGGCGAAGCAGCCGACGCACCAACTCCTGCACCTTCACGAAGTTTGCGATCTTGTCGTGGTCGCCTGGTCCGGGGCGCTTCCACGAAGACAAAAGGCTAACTGCCCCTGTGCCATCTAATGCCTCCTCGCCCTCCCTCATTTGTCTGAATTGAGGCACAAGCCTGACTGGCGGAAGATCACGTCGAATCGCAGCACGCGCCATCGCCTCGCCAACCTGAAGCTGCTTGCCCATCAACGAGTCGGAGCTTGGCGTGCCCGTGAATTCTATGTGCAACCAATGCTCCATGCCTTTGTTAAATTGCCTCCAATCCAATTGCGCGAAGGGGTGAGCCACGCAAGCGAACTTCCCGTCCCCCAGTTGAATCTCAAACTCCACCGGCGGGCCATTCGTCATGCCGAAGTGGTCTTCCTCTTCCAACTCCACTTGAGCAACCACTCCCAGCGCGTTTCTCTTGTCCTGATTGTGGCAGTCAAGCACGTCCATGTTCACCCGAGGCGGAGCCTGATTCGCTCCTTCCAGCCACTGAAGGGCCCTGATGACATTTGACTTGCCACTGTTGTTTGGTCCAATTAGGACGTTCACCTTCTTGTCAAGACGGACGAACACCGGAGACCCGCCAATGCTCCTGAAGTTCTTGATGCCCACTGAGATGAGCCGCATTGCATAACCCTCAAGAAGGCTTTTGTCCTGCAAGACTGCTACCAGCTATCATTACTCGGCGTGTGCAACCCACAAATGATCACTTTGTGCACCCAAGCCAGCGCGCCGCGCCCCTATATCATAACGCCGCGCCGTTGAACTCCGCCAGTTTTCCCGCCACGTCGCCGGAGCGCAGCAGGCCTTCGCCGACGAGGATGGCGTCGCAGGCGCAGGCGAGGAGGCGGGAGACGTCGACGGGGGTTTGGATGCCGCTTTCGGCGACGAGGATGCGGCCGGCTTCGCGGACGCGGGGGGCGAGGCGTTCGGTCGTCTCGAGCGAGACCTCGAACGTCGTCAGGTCGCGGTTGTTGATGCCCACGAGCGGCGCGCCGCAGCCGATGGCCTGTTCGAGCGTCGCGTCGCCGTGCGCTTCGGCAAGGACGTCCATACCGAGCGACCGCGCGAGCGAGGCGAGGTCCGTCATCTCGCCGACCTCGAGCGCTTCGGCAATCAGGAGGACCGCGTCCGCCCCGGCCGCCCGCGCCTCGTAAATCTGCACCGGCGCGATGATGAACTCCTTCCGAAGCACCGGCAGGTCCACCGCCGCGCGTACCTCGCGCAGGTGCTGAATCGAGCCGCCGAAGAACCGCTCGTCCGTGAGGCAACTGACGGCGTCCGCCCCGCCGTCGGCGTACGCCCGCGCGATCTCGGCCGGAGCGAACGGGTCGCAGATGACACCGGCCGACGGCGAGCGGTGCTTGACCTCGGCCATGACGCGGACGGGTTCGCCTTCCGGTCGCCGCAGCGCCTCGGCCAGACTGCGCGGGGGCGGCGCATCGCGGCAAGCCGCCTTCAGGTCCGCGGCGCGCGGCGAGAGCGCTGCGACCTCTTCGCGTTTCACGGCCAGGATCTTGTCGAGGATGTTGGGCATGTGGACCTCACGTCGGATCAGCATGGCGCGCCGCGCAAGCGCGGCGGCTAACAACGTCACTTAGTCACTCGTTGTTACCCTGTCAACCTTTTTGCTTGAGGCGTGCCGGGCGGCGGCCTAGAATCCGCCCGCTTCGATCTGGCTGTTTCAAGGAGGGTGCCCGTGCAGACTTTCAGCGTCCGAACCCGGTCGCAGGTCGAGATGATCGACATCACGGCCGACGTGGCCGACGCCATCCGGGCCGAGGGCATTGACGACGGACTGGCCGTCGTCTTCGTCCCGCACACCACGGCCGGCGTCACGATCAACGAGAACGCCGACCCCGACGTCACCCGCGACATCACCGCCGAACTCAGCCGCCTCGTCCCGCGCTCCGGCGCCTACGCCCACGCCGAGGGCAACTCCGACGCCCACATCAAGTCGTCGCTGTTCGGACCGTCGCTCGTCCTGATCGTCTCGGGCGGCCGGGCCGTCCTCGGCACGTGGCAAGCCGTCTATTTCTGCGAAGGCGACGGGCCGCGACATCGCAAAGTCCACCTGGCCGCACGCTGAGGCGCCCGACATAAGTCTTGAATCTTGCGCGGTGGGTCTCCGTACCCACCGCGCAGAATGGAGCATACCCGCGGCGGGTGTGGAAACCCGCCGCGCAACGACGTTACAGACCCCGCGCCGGCGTCGTCTTGCCGTGAGGAGCCCGTGATGATTCTGGCCGAAACCGGCGCCCTGGACAAACTGCCGCCGCTGTGGCTCATCGTCGCGGTCGTCGTGTGCCTGCCCATCTGCGTGGCCGTGTTCTGGCGGATCGGCCGGTGGTGGATCACGGACGAAGGCGTGCCGCTGCCGCTCGACCGCGCCCTGCCGGCCGTCCGGTGGCCGGTGTGGGCCGGCCTGCTGTTGTTTCTCGGCATGTACGGCCTGACGTTCGCGATCGGGATAGGCTACCGGGCGGCGGCGGAGGCGCACGTGATTCCGTGGGAACCCCTGTCGATTCCCGAGGTGCTCAGCCCGGGAATCTTTCTTGGTCAGATCCTCCCGGCGTTGGCGGCCCTAGTGCTCGTGACAACCCGGTTCGGCCGCGGCGCGGCCGCCACCGTTGGTGTGCGTCTGGGAGACGTGTTTTCGGGTGTGCGGCACGGCGTCGTGACGTTCGCAGCCATGTTGCCTGTGTGCATTGCCGCCCTGCTGGCCACCATCGTCCTGCTGGAGTTGCTTCGCCGCATGGGGCTGCTGCCGGAGTTGGTCGTGCTGCACCCCGTTCTTGAACGTGTCCAGCACAGCCGCGACCCCCGGGAGTTCTTGCTGCTGGCCGCGCAGGCGTTGGTAGTTGCCCCCCTGGCCGAAGAGTTTCTGTACCGCGGCGTGCTGATGATGACACTCTTGAAGGAGATTGGCGTGATAGGCGCCCTGGTGGTATCGAGCGCCGTGTTCGGAATCGTGCATCTTCCCACGGAACCGCAGGCCGTTATCTCGCTGTTTCTGCTGGGCATGGCCCTGGGGTACATCGCCTACCGGACGCGGAGCCTGGTGGCTCCGATCATCGCGCACGCCCTGTTTAACGCCCTGATGGTCTTCGGGACGTTCTTCGGTTCGCCGTAACCGGCAACGACCGTTCACCGCGGAGAGCGCAGAGGGCGCACAGAACAAGTAGACCAGTTCACGATTGAGTATGCCGACGGGTCGCGGGGGGGGGGGGGGGGGCCCCCGCGCCCCCCCCCCACCCCCCCCGCGGCGGGGGGGGGTGGGCCCCCCGCGGGGCCGGCTTCCCCCTTGAAACGCCACCGCCGACCGGTTAGCCTTACATCGCTGCCCAAGACCTCAGGTTCCCGGAAAGGAGACCTTCCGTGCCATCCGAAATGAAGCGTCGCACGTTTTTGCGAAACTCGGTGCTTGCCTCCGCCGGCGGCGCGCTCGCCGCGCAGACCGGCGGGGCGTCCGCTCAAGGCGCGGAGAAGAAGCCGGACGCCAAGAAACCGCAGGCCGCCACCCTGCCCTGCGGCAAGATCGCCGGCCTCAGCGTCAGCCGCGTCCTCCTGGGCGGAAATCTCCTGACGCATTACACCCACAGCCGCGACCTCAGGTACGTTTACAATCTGGCCGCACATTACAACACCGAGGAGAAGATCTTCGAGACGATGGCCCTGGCCGAGCAGCACGGCATCAATACGCTGTCGGTCCACAACCCGCCCGCCATCATCAAGACCTTCAAGAAGTACCGCCGCGAGCGAGGCGGGAAGATACAGTCGATCATCTGCCCCACCGCCGAATGCAAACCCGGCATGGCAGACTACATCAGGCAAATAGACGACCTGCTCGACGCTGGGGCAGAAGCCATCTACGTCTGGGGCGTGCGCGGCGACCAACTCGTCCGAGATGGCAAGTTCGACCTTCTCGCCAAGGCCGTCGAGATCGCCAAGGCACACGGCGTGCCCTCCGGCATCGGCGCACACGACCTGCAGGTCATCATCGAGTGCGAGAAGCGCGGCATCGAGAGCGACTTCTACATCAAGACCTTCCACCACCACCGCTACCCCACCGCGCCCAAGCCCGAGGAGTTGAAGGGCCCCTACTCCGAGTTCCCCGGCTACTGGTGCAAGGACCCCAAAGAGACGATCGAGGTGATGAAGAGCGTCACCAAACCGTGGATCGCCTACAAGGTGATGGCCGCCGGCGCCATCCCGCCCAAAGACGCCTTCCAGTACGTCTTCAACAATGGCGCGGACCACCTCCTCGTCGGCATGTTCGACTTCGAGATCGCCGAAGACGTGAAGATCGCCAACCAGGCCCTCGCCAAGGTCAAACGCCAGAGGCCGTGGCGCAGTTGAGGGGGCTGCCGCGGCCCTTGGGCCGTGCAGACGCATGGCACGCGAGCGGGGGGCAGCATTGAGTTGAGCAAGAAACGGTAGCCCACATGCGAGAGCCAGGCGTGTGCGTGTTCCCCCTTATTCCTCTACCTCCTGGTCTTGCGTTCTGCGCGGCGGGTACGGAGACCCGCCGCGCGGCGCGCGCGGCGCGGCGCCGGGGACCAACAACCGCGGGGGCGTCTCGGGGGCCGGCGTGGGCGGCGCTTCGGACGGGGGTTGGAACAGCGACTCGGGAATCTCCGTGATCTCGGGTGCAGCCCGGTCCAGGAGTTCGCGCGCCAGGCGTATCTGCTCGTGCGGCCAGTAGGTCGCGAGGTCGGCGCTCGCGCCCCGGAACCGGACGCCGATGCCCGTGAGTTCGTGGCCGGGATCAACCGTGCCGATGCGGTCGGCAGCCGTGCCCCCGCGAATCAGCGATTGCCCCAGGTAAACCGGCAGGCTGAGCGCCAGCAGCACATTCTGGTCGCCCGACACGTGGGTACCGAGACGGCGCAGCGCAGGCGACGGTTCCGGCGGGCGGCCCATTTTCAGCCGCTCGATCGTCCTTCGGAGCAGCATCACGTCGCTGCCGACAGCCACCAGCGCATGGTTGCCCACCACGGCCACCCGATACACCAGGCCTTCCGGGCCGTACAGCATCCGCAGACGCTTGCGGAACTCCACGTGCCGCGCGGGGATCCCGAACCGCAGACGCGGCACGTAGGTCGTCACCGGCACGCCGGCGATGTCGCTGCTATCGGGCAGGGCCTTGAACTTCAGGTAGAGGTCGAGTTGATCGGCCAGCCGCTCCCAGGCCGTGACGAGCAGTTGCACGCTGCGGCGAAACTGTTCGGGGTCCTTCAGTTCATAGACGCTGACGCCGCTCTCGATGCCCATGCCCTTCCGGGCCGGCGCCGAGAGGAATGTGATGTTCTCTCCGAGCGATTCGACGAACGTCTGAACGGCCTCCTGCACGGTTTCCTTCGTGGCTTCCGGCAACGGTTCCGGTCGCGGCGCCGATTCGAGGAAGAACTGCGTCGCGCGGAGCGCGAAGTCCGTCCGTTTCTGCGGATCCAAGCGCAGCGACACGGCCGAGGCCACCGGCCGATCCGTCACGATGGGGACCCGGGCGCCGCCCGGCTTCTGGGCCGAGATAAACTCCGCAACGCCGGCGCCTTCGACGAACCGGACCGACAGGTCGACAGCCAAACCTTCCGGCCCGAAACGCAGCGCCGCTTCAACCGTCTCCATCTGGTCGATGAACGACGCGATGCCCAGCATGTATGACACCAGGATGTCGGCGTACGGAACGGCGTTCGGCTGCTCGTACACCTGGCCGCTTGAGGCCCGGAACCACGACGCGATCTCCACCTCGTAGATCTGCTTCAGACGGTGGATGTTCACGTAAACCATGGGCGAGCCCGACCTCGCCCGGTCGAGCGTTTCCGCCGTCAGCGACGCGACGAGGCCCTCCGCGCCGGCCAGCGCGTCCATCGTGCGGATCGAACTTGTGACCACGGCAAACTTGCCGCGGCGTGCGACAAACCGGGGGCCCTCCGTCCCCGTCAGCGCATACAGGCCCGGCGACATCATCTCGCCCTTCGTGGACCCGAGCAGCGCGTCCCAGTCGCTCACCGGCAACACGTAGATCGTGTAACGCTGGCGAAAGCGTTTCGGGTCCATGAAGCCGATGCAGACGCTGCCGTCGAGGTCGATGCCTTCCGAGATGCCCGTCCGGCGTGCGAGCACGTCCAGGACAGGATGCTCGCCTCGCCCCAGTTGCCAGCGCGTCTGGTCGGCGAAGTGCTTCAGCCCCTTCTCGAGAGCCCGGATGCTGGGCACGTGGAAGAACCCGACGGCCTTGGCGGGCAACAGTGCCAGCGCCGGCGGAGGCGGATCGGGTTGCGCAGCCCCTGCTGAGGCGGCCAACAAGTGCCCCATTACAAGCCCGGTCAAACAGATGCGGATTCTCATTGACTCACCTCATCGTAAAGATGGCACGCCACCAAGTGGTCCGGATCGTCCGGCACGGGTCGAAGCGCCGGCGCCACGGCGTTGCACTGGTCCATCATCCACGCGCACCGGGGGTGGAACGGACAGCCGCGGGGCGGGTGGGTCGCGCTGGGGACCTCGCCCCGGGGGACGATCCGCTCGCGTCCCGCGTCCGGATGCGGTCTGGGAATCGCCGACATCAGACATTTCGTGTACGGATGCAACGGGTTCTCGTAGAGGCGGCGGCTGGGGGACTTCTCGACGATCTTTCCGAGATACATCACCGCCACGTCGTCGGAGATGTGGCTGACGACGGCCAGATCGTGGGCGATGAACAGGTACGTCAGTCCCAACTCCGCTTGCAGATGCTCCAGAAGGTTCAGGACCTGGGCCTGGATGGAGACGTCGAGTGCACTGACCGGCTCGTCGCAGATGATGAAGCGCGGCTCCAGTGCCAGGGCCCGGGCAATGCCGATCCGCTGCCGCTGCCCGCCGGAGAACTCGTGGGGGTACCGGTTGCGGGAGGCCGGGCTGAGGCCGACGCGGTCCATGAGTCCGGCGACGCGGTTCTCGAGGCGGCGTCCGCGGGCCCGGCGGTGGACACGGAGCGGCTCGCCGATGATGCCGCCGATGGTCATCCGCGGGTTCAGACTGCCGTAGGGATCCTGGAAGATGAGTTGCATGTCCTGTCGCAGGCGCCGCATCTCGCCGGCCGGGAGGTCAAAGACGTCGCGGTCTGCGAATCGCACGGACCCCGCCGTCGCTGGAATCAGCCGCAGGATCGTGCGTGCCGCCGTCGTCTTGCCGCAGCCCGACTCGCCCACCAGTCCGAGCGTCTTTCCGGCGGCCAGTCTGAACGAGACGCCGTCGACGGCCCGGACATGGGCAACCGTCCTGCCGAAGAGTCCCCGTCGGACGGGGAAGTGCGTTTTGAGGTCGCGGACCTCCAGTAGCACGTCGTCGGCTCCTGTCGTTGTCGCGTTTGCGGTCATGTTTTGTAGAGCGTTTCGCGGTGTGCGCGGGCTTCGGCCACGCGGTCGCTGTACCAGCACGCGGCGGCGTGCCCTTCTTTCTTCGGCTCAAGAGGCGGGCGGTCCGTGACACATTTTGCGCCGTCCGAGACCGGGCACCGCGGATGGAACGGGCAACCCGACGGAACCATCAGCGGGCTCGGCACCTGTCCCGGGATAGTCGCCAGGGCGTCGCCGGTGCGCTCAAGCGTCGGGCGGCTGCGGAACAGGCCCACCGTGTACGGGTGCAGCGGATGGTCGAACAGTTCGCGTATCTCGGCGTCTTCGACGATGCGTCCAAGGTACATGACGGCCACGTGATGGGCCATCTCGGCCACGACACCAAGGTCGTGGGTAATGAGCAGGACGCTCATGCCGATTTCGGCCTGAAGCCCGCGCAACAGGTCGAGGATCTGGGCCTGGATCGTCACGTCGAGTGCGGTGGTGGGCTCGTCGGCGATCAGCAGTTCCGGCCCGCATACCAGCGCCATGGCGATCATCACGCGCTGTCGCATCCCGCCCGACATCTGGTGCGGGTACTCGTGCACACGCCGTTCGGGGTCGGGGATGCCGACTTTGCGGAGCATGGCAACGGTCTGCCGAAGCGCCTCGGCCCCGCCCACCTTCTTGTGGAGCATGAGGGCCTCGATGATCTGGTCGCCGATGGTGAAGACCGGGTTGAGGCTGGTCATCGGCTCTTGAAAAATCATCGAGATGCGGTTGCCCCGCACCCTGCGCATCTCGGCTTCCGGAAGGCCCATCAGGTCTGTCTCGCCCATCCGGACGGCGCCGGAGACGATGCGACCGGGGGGGTCCGGCACCAGCCGCAGGATCGACAGCGCCGTGACCGTCTTGCCACAGCCCGATTCCCCGACCAGCGCCACGGTGCGGCGCGGCGGAACCTCGAACGAGACGTCCTCGACGGCGCAGGAGACGCCTTCATCGGTGAAGAAGCGCGTCGTCAGTCCGGAGACGCGGAGCAGGATGTTGTTGTCGGTATTGCCCACGGTGTTGCCCCAAACGCGCCGGGCAAGCCCGGCGGCTAACACGTCATCGGCGCTGTGCTACACTTTCAATCGCGGGTCGATGGCATCGCGGA
>CAYVAM010000028.1:0-5150 GCA_964449275.1 uncultured Anaerolineales bacterium | reverse complement strand
AACACGTCATCGGCGCTGTGCTACACTTTCAATCGCGGGTCGATGGCATCGCGGATCGCCTCGCCCAGCAGATTGTACACGAAAACGGTCACAAAGATAGCGGTTCCGGCCGACGCCCAGACCCACCAGTGCTCCAGGTGCTGTGCGCCATCGGTCAGCATCGTGCCCCAACTGGGCGTCTGGACGAGATGGAGAAACGCCAGCGACACCTCCAGGAAGATCGCGCCGGCCACCCCAAAAGTCGCCACAACAAGCAGCGGGGCCAGTCCGTTCGGCACCGCGTGCCTCAGCAGAAGCCGCCACGTCGGCACGCCGAGGGCCCTGGCAGCCGTCATGTAATCCTCGCCGCGGATCCGCAACAGTTCCGCCCTCATCATCCGGTACGACCCGGTCCACCCCGTCACACCAAGGACAAAAACGACCATCCATAAGGGGGGCACCCACGCGGGGATAACCGTCAGGATGATGATAATGAGGATGAATCGTGGAAAACACATGAAGATCTCGGCGATGCGCATCATTATCAGGTCGATCCACCGGCCGAAATAGCCGCTCAGAGCGCCCAGGATGATCCCGATCGTCATGCTCATGCCGACCGCCACGAAGCCAATCGACATGGCCGTTCGCCCGCCGTAGAGAATGCCGATGAGGATGTCGTCGCCGAGGCGGCCCGTTCCGAACGGGTGGTCCCATGACGGCGGCTGCTCTTTCCGCCCCAGTTGCGCGTAGCCGGGATATCGCGGGTAAGCGATGGGCGGAAACCAGGCGGATTCGGCCTGGTCGGCTCGTTCGCGGAAGAAACCGTAGCGGCGTTCCTCGTCACGTATCGCCACGAGCGTCACAACGACCGCCAGCCAGACACCCACGTAGAGGATGACGGCCCGGCCCCAGCCACCGCCGCTCGCTCGCGTCCAACGCCGCAGCAGCCGTGCCGCAATCGGTAACGTCAGGGCCAACGCGAAGGCAAGCATCGCCGCATATTCGAGGTTCGAGAGGTACCGGAAAATGGGCCAACCGGCTTGGCCGTCTTCGACCCAGCGGATAGGCACCTCCCCTGCAATGAACGGGGCGAGCAGCGAAATCAACGCCAGCAACACGATGACGGTCAGGCTGATCATCGCGCTCGGACGTTTCCGTAGTTGCCCCCAGACGATGGCGCCGTAGGTTTTGGGCGCACCCGTCAGACCGGCGGCGTTGGTTGTTGTGGCGTCATTCATATCGAATTCGCGGGTCGGCCCACGCGTACAAAATGTCTCCGAGCAGCAACGCCAGCAGCGTCAAGAATCCGAAGGCCAGCGTTCCGGTCATGATGACCATCAGGTCGAAGGCCCTGGCGGCATTGACCATCAGCAGACCCATGCCTTGAATGGTGAAGATCGACTCCACGATGACGCTGCCGCCTATCAGGCCGGGCAACATCATTGCCATCGTGGTGATCATCGGCAGGAGACTATTTCGCAGAGCATGGTGGTACACCACCCTCGCCTCGGAGAGGCCCTTGGCCCGCGCGGTGCGGACGAAGTCGGCCCGCAGGTTCTCCAGGAGGCTCGCGCGGCCGAGTTTCGCCAAGTACGCCAGCCCTCCGTAGACCATGCACACCACCGGAAGCGCCGCATGCCAGAGAGTGTCCAGCCAGTACCCGGCGAAACCGAGATTCTCGCTGTCCGGCGTGTGCAGCCCGGCGAACGGGAACCATTCCCGTCCGACGCCGCCCCGACCGAGGAAAGCGAGCAGGAGAGTGCCGGCCAGAACGGCCGGTACGCTCCAGAAGGCCAGCAGAACCACGGTCGAGACGCGGTCGAACAGGCGTCCCCGATACCGCGCCGCCGCCAACCCCACCGGGATCGCGATCAGAAAAATAAATATCTCGGCAAGCACATTCAGCGTCAACGTCACGGGGATGCGTTCGAGGAACAGGCGTATGGGGTTGCGGCTGCCTCCGCTGGTGCGGTACTTAATGCTCTCGCCGAAGTCGCCCTGAAGAATGTGGCCGACCCACCGGCCGTAGCCGTGAAAGATGTTGATGGCCTTCTCGAGCGGGTCGATGAGCGTTTTCTCGAAGTCGTAGCGGTTGGCGTCCCACCACGTCTTCCAGGAATCGATGTCGCGGGCAAAGGTCTTGCCGGTGATGCGTTCGAGTTCGGCGGCGGCCCTGCCCTTTGTGGCCTCGTCGCCGTGTTCCAGTTGCCCCAGGAGGGTGGCGACGTCGTCGCCCCAATAGTTGATGTCTACGAGGCCCAATTGTTTGCGGATGCGCTCGGCGCTTTGGCGCATGACCTTGGGGTCGATGTCGCCGGACTGCGCCTTGATCATCGACTCGATAGGGTCGCCGGGCGCGAGGCGCACGATGGCGTACGTCACGAGCGTGATCCCGACCAGCGTGGGGGCCATCAGCAGCAGACGTTTGAGAATATAGGTTCTCACGAGCCTTTGGCTCCCTTGCCCTGCCGCTTCTCCTTCGGGATCCACCACTCGTAGGGATACAGGCCCAGACGGCGCACCTTGACGTTCCTGAGTCGGCCCGACACCATCGCCAGCGCATCGCTGGTCCAAAGGAAGGTGTACGGCTGCTCGTCGTGCAGGAGGCGGTGGAACTGGTGGTAGAGGACGTTGCGCTTGTCCTGGTCGAGCGTGGCGCGGGCCCGTTCGATGAGGCGGTCGGCCTCGGCGTTGCGGAAACCGATGAAGTTGTGGCCGCGGCCCTCGATCTGGGCCGAGTGCCAGATCTGGTTCGGATCGCCCTCCACGGTGCCGGTCCAGGCGAGCGTGACGGCGTCGAAGTCGCGGTTGTCGAGTTTTGTCACGTACACCGACCACTCATAGAAGCGGACATTCATGTCGATGCCGACGCGGCGGAACTCCTCTCGCAAAATCCTCGCCATGTCGCGGTACGCCGGCAGGCCGCTCGGCATCGACAGTTCGAACTCCAGCCGTCCGCCGTCCGAGTTCTCGAGCCAACCGTCGTTGTCGCGGTCTTTCCAACCGGCTTCGGCCAGCAGCCGCAACGCCTCGGCGCGGTCGAAACGCCAGGGCTCCACCGTCTGGTCATACTGTTTGCTGCCGGTCCAGAACGGCCCCGTCGTCACGCGGGCGATGTCGTACAGCAAATACTTGACCAGTTGCTCTCGCCAGATGAGATGGGTCATGGCGAGCCGGACACGCTTGTCATTGAACGGCGGCCGCGAGTTGTTCCACCCGATATAGCGGTAACCCGCCGGCGGCTGGTACCGCAGCATCTGGAAGTCTCTGCCTGCGCGCGGGTCCTTCTTCAACCTGACCCACCACTCCGGCCGGACGCTGATGTAATCCAGTTCCCCCGCCAGGAACGCCTGGACGTAGGCCTGCGGCTCGCTGATCATGCGGAACGTGACCCGGTCGAAGGCGTGCGGCCGTTTCCAGTAGTTCTCGTTCCGGACGAGGACGATCTGCTGGCCCGTGGTCCATTTCTGGAACTTGTACGGCCCCGTGCCGAGGAGGCGGTCGTTGATGTCGTTGAACGCTTTCGGCTCGTTGAACTCGTAAAAGTGACGCGGGATGATCGGCGCGAACCCGCCGCTGACCTCGAAACTCTTGAAGTACGTCTTCTTCCAGGTGAACCGGACGCTCCGGTCGCCGGTCTTCTCGCACCGCTCCATGTCCTCGTAATACGAGCGGAGGTTGGCGGCGTCGATGTCGGGGTTCATGATCGTCTCGATGGTGAAGACCACGTCGTCGGCCGTGACGGGCCTGCCGTCCGAGAACCTCGCCCGGGAATCGATGTGGAAGGTGATCGTCTTGCCATCTTCGGAGACCTCCCAGCGGTCCGCCAGTTCAGGCTTCCATTCGAGCGTGTCCGGGTCGCGAGTGATCAGCCCTTCGAAAACGTAACCGGTGACGATGCCCTGGTAAGCGTCCTTCTGAACGATGGGGTTAAGCGTCTGGGGTTCGCCGCTGAGGAGGCGGCGCAGCGTGCCGCCCATCTGGTCGGGCGTGAAGGCAGGTACGTTGTCGTCCTCGGCCGCGCCCGGCCCGGCAGAAACAACGCACACAGCGAATGCGACGAAAGGCAGGACGGCCCGGCGGCCCCGAAGGACCAGGCCGCCCCCTGCCCTTGCGCGTCCGTCAGCCGTTCGCCGTTCGGGTTTTGTCATTCGCAGTGGTTCAGGCGTCGGGGAACCGGCCGGTGAAAACTTCCTCGGCCGGTCCGGTGAGGCGGACCTCGGCCTCCTCATCGGGCCATTCGACCTCCAGGACGCCGCCGGGCATGTGGGCCAGGATCCTCCGGCCGGTCCGCCCCGTCAGCACGCCCGCGACGGCGACCGCGCTCGCCCCCGTCCCGCACGCCAGCGTCGCGCCGCTGCCGCGCTCCCACGTCCGCACGACCACCTCCTCCGGCGAAGCGACCTCGACAACGTGAGCGTTGACCCGTTCCGGAAAGCGTTCGTGGCGCTCGATCTTCGGGCCGAGCGTCTCGAGCGGCCAGTCGGCGACCGAGTCCACGTAGAAGACGGCGTGCGGGTTGCCCATGCCGACGCACGTCATCCGCATCTCCCGGCCGTCGACCGTGATGGGAACGTCGACCGCCCGGTCGCCCTCGAGCGCCACGGGGATGTCCGCCGGCGCCAGGACGGGCCGGCCCATGCCGACGCTGCCTCCGACGATGCGGTCGCCGTCGCGGATAAGCCTGACGTCGCGGATGCCGGCGAGCGTCTCGACGCGGACGACGTCGCCCTCGGCAAGGCCCTGCTCGACGGCGAACTTCGCGAGGCACCGGACGCCGTTGCCGCACATCTCGGCCTCGGACCCGTCGGCGTTGAAGATGCGCATCCGCAGGTCGCCGCCCGAGGTGGGTGGCAGCGCTAGGATCAGGCCGTCGGCCCCGATGCCGAAATGACGGTCGCTCGCGCGCACGGCCAGCGCCGACGGGTCCGCCACGCCGGTCTCGAACCCGTTGACGTAAATGTAGTCGTTGCCTGCGCCCTGCAGTTTGGTGAAACGCATAAGGCATTCCTTCGTGAGCGCAGCGGCACGAGCCGTCGCTCTTTTGGTCGGCAGAATTATAGCCGCCGCCTGAGTTGCCTGGCCAGTTTTTTGTCGCCGGGAGGTGTGGCAAGTCTTTCTGGTCCCGATACATCGGGACAGGCGGTTGTAGCGCCGGGCTTTATGCCCGG
>CAYVAM010000027.1:0-31295 GCA_964449275.1 uncultured Anaerolineales bacterium | reverse complement strand
TCTCTCTTGCAGTGCTGTGCTCCAGCGTGATCCCATGGGCCGATGACAAGGTAGTGTTTCTTTCGGGCCTCCGTTGAGGCGTGCCGCATGTGGCGCCGATAGTGAGTCATGGCTCCTGTCTGGTCAGCGTCATAGTATCCGGTGACCGTCAGGATGGGCTTGTCTATCCGGGCATAATCCTCGATGGAGGGATTCATCGCGTCCCAATAAGCATCAATCTCCGGATGCCTGACCCAGGTCCGGAAGTCCGTCGACGTGTGTCCATAGACCTTGTCGAATGTACTGAACGGCAGATGTTGTCGGTACAGCTCATACTTTTGCTCACAAAAAGACCGTCCACCACGACGGGGCCTGCTGCTGACCGTATTGAGCCAGTGCATCATATAGGGAAGGAAGATATTGCGAGTCTTGGGCACTCCCGATGTTCCCGGGTAAGTGGAGGCTGCCGGGGTGATGGTCTCCAGGTGCGGGGGGAACTCCTTTGTCACGCTCCACTGGTTCCAGCCTGTGTAGGACCCCCCGATCATGGCCACCTTACCGTTCGTCCATGGCCGGCCGGCCAACCATTCCACGGCATCGTGTCCGTCACACCCGTCGTTTACGAACGGCTTGAACCTTCCCTCGGAATTACCCCGCCCGCGGACGTCTACTGTCGCAACGACGTAGCCTCTCCTGGCGAACCACAGGGCGCGCTGTGAAAAGCGGTCAGCGATGTACGGAGTAAGGTGGATGAGGGTTGGCAAGGGCGTGCGGATGCTCCTCGGTTTGTAGATCGTGGCCCCCAGGTTGACGCCATCTCGCATCGGGATGCTGACGCCCCTCTTGACCGAGACCATTTGCCCATCGTCTGCATGGGTCTGCAGGCATCTTCCCGCAAGAAGGACGCTGACCATCCCGGCAATTGAAACGGAAACCACCAGTACTCGTGATTGTCGCTTCTTCATAGCCTAAGATTCTTTAGACTTGCCTTCCGGCGGGCTGGTGGCGTTGCGCACGCAAGCATCACAAGGCTTTTGCCTGGAATTGTCGCGGTAGGGGCGCCGGTTGCCCGGCGCCCCCCGCACAGATCCGTACGTGAGGGATTACCTCATACGGCTCCTGCCTCAGGTCGTAACGCACAGACGTTGGTCCGGATAGGGATGCAGAATCCACGGTTGAGGTAGCCATCGGCCAATCAGCCGACTCATTCGGGCCCACGTCACGTAGCCTGTCTGGCTGCGACGGCCCAGCGACCGTTTCCACAGCCACACCACATGATACCAGAAGGACCGGAGGTAGGCCATGCTTCGTGGCACCGCATAATAGCGATACCACCCCATCTCGCCATCATCCTGGCACCGTCTCGGGCACCCGCAGCCCCGCCGCGGACCCCAAACTGCCCCCTCCCGCGCGCAGCGCATTTGCAGCGCGCAAACTACCCCGTACGCCATGACCTGTCAGCCCCCCCGCGCTCTACGTTTCGAAGAGGGTTACGTCTGGGACCCCGGACGCGATTCTGGTGTAAACCACTTTGGCCGGGGGAAGGAGAGAGTCTGAGAGGTTCGGCCAACCGGCCGAGTTGGGTCGGTCACACGGCGCTCGCGCGCGTCTCGACGGAGAGCGCGGGCCAGACCAGCCGACGCGTGAAAACCCGCATAAACACTGGCCGAAAACGCGAAAGCCCCACCGCCTCTCGGTTCAGGTCTCTCTGTTAACCAGAGCGACCTCGGGAGTTCGCTTCCGTTCGTCTGGCTCCCCAAACGAGACTCGAACCTGCGCCCTTGTGGTTAACAGGCCGGGGGCGCGTCGGCAATGGGCCACGCGCAGGAGGGAACCCGACAGGATGCCCTTCCGCCAGACGTGAAACCCTCGCCAGAATCGGCGCGATGAGGCTGCCGGGGCCTGCTTCCCCGCCATTTCTCGGCCTCCATCACCCCGCCTCCACAAATAATGCAGGACACTCCATGTTTTCGCCTTGCTTTCCGGCCAAAAGCATGCCCCTGTGTGTCGTGGAAGGCAGAAGGAGACGAGGCGATGAAGAGGCAAAACCCGGCACAGAGGGCCAGCGGCGGCCTTTGGTGTTGCGCCCGCTACGGTGAGGCCTACGCCAGCGCCGCCGAGGCAAGAGCCTGCGAAGAGGCGGACCGAAAGGAGGCGACGATGGGGAACGCACAGGCAGTCATGCGGCGGGTGGCACAATGGCTCGAGCGGCACGTCCTGCCGTCCGCACCGGGCGGGAAGGCCGTCCAGATTCAGATCGACGCGCTGCGCGAGGCCGCCGACGAGCAGTCGTCGAACGGACAGACGACCGTACAGGACCTGCTGCGGAAGGCCGCCCGGATGCTCGAGCGCTGCCCGCCGGAGAGCACGACGCTGCTGCCCGGCTGGGATTTTGACAACGACGACAACGCCTCGGCCGAATACATCGAGCGGCGCGAAGGCCTGCGCCGTGCGGCCAAGGCCATTGTGGCCGACGGTATCGATATGGACAGCGGCACGCGGGTCGCCGACCGCGACCTCGGCTACCTCGTGCAGTACATCGCCGACATGCTCGAGACGACCGGCATCGAGGCCGACGAGGTCGACCCGCTTCAAGCCTGACCCGAGTGCGGTGAGCGGGATATGGACCGGCTCGTGTGGCTCTCCGACGCCCTGGTCCGCTGCGCGACCTGCCGCAAGATATACTCGCCGCCCCGGTAGAGGTGCCAGGCGACGGGCCCTGTCCGGGGCCCCTCAGCCCGGCAATTCCGCCGGCAGGAGATGAGCCATGAAGAAGGCAGACGTCAAGGTGGGCGGCCACTACACGGCCAAGGTCAGCGACAAGCTGACGACAGTCCGCATCGATGCGGAGAACCCGCGTGGCGGATGGGACGCGACGAACACCGCCACGGGCAAGAAGGTCCGCATCAAGAGTGCCCAGCGCCTGCGGGGCGCGGTGGGCGAGGCCAAGGCCGCCCGAGGCGCCCCGGACGCGACACGGGCCAAGGGGGGCCGCGAGGGGGCGTCCCAGACCGGTACCAAGGCGGCGAAGAAGGGCAAGGCCCCGCGCGAGAAGAAGCCGAGTCTCCTCGACTTGGCGGCCGAGGTCCTCGCGAAGGCCAAGGAGCCGACGGACTGCAAGACCATCGTCGAGAAGGTCCTGGCGAGCGGGCGGTGGCAGACGAAGGGCAAGACACCCGCCGCAACGCTCTACTCGGCCATCCTGCGGGAAATCCAGAAGAAGGGCAAGGACGCGCGCTTTGCGAAGGTCGGCCGCGGCAAATTCGCCCACACCGGGAAGGAGGCATAAGCCATGGCAGCAACGACGACCCGACCCCCGCGGCTGCCGAACGGCACCCGCGTTCATATCCGCAGCGACCACTTCGTCGAGGGTGCGACGCCGTTATCCGAAAGCGGAAGACTAGCAGGTTGTCGGCCGTCATAGGCATAAGCGCCGCTCCAAAAGCGCCCCGAACGCCCGAATGCCCGGCCGTGAATCGGAGGCCATGCGGGCCGTGATTTGCCACAGTTCGTCGCGGGCACAATCCCATGCACATATGGCCTCGCCCCGGGCGCCGGCTCGAACCATGCTGCGCGCGGCGCCCCGCGCTCGAAGCACCTGGGCCGTCTGCGAGAAGGCCTCGGCCAGGATTGGCCAGTGGCACCACCGGCAGGCGGCGGCCAGCACGTCATGAAGGCGAGCGCGCTCGTCGTCACTCAGTGCCCGCATCGCCGCCCTGGCCTCTTCAAATGAAGCCATATCTAGGCCCTTTTTCGGTAGTTTACCGGTAGTCAGCCCGCACGCTTGCGATGAACCGGCCCTGGCACGCCACGAACGCCGAAAACGAACACACGACACGCTGCACGCCTACCATGTTCAGGCCTCTTTCTTGGCGTCGCCGTCACCGCCACCAATGCGGGAGCCGTCGGCACGTTGTGATGCTCGACTCGGACAGCTCCCCGCCGCCGGGAACCTGAATGGCGGCCGGATGAGCCGCGGATGCTCCTCCTCCGGCGCCTGCTCCGACCAGTTGACCCGGCCCTCGAGCCGATCGAGAATGCACCGGATGGCACCCAGGTCTCCCGCCATCGCCATCGCCACGAGTCTTGCCACGACAACCTTACCCCGCGTCAGCTCTTTGCCGTCCGGCAGGACGACGGGGTCGGCCAGGCTCGTCCGTAACATTCTCGTCAGGCTGTCCTTATCCGGCGGCCTGCCGCGGCAGCCAACGTGGTTGCCGGCCACGAACCGCCCGCCGGCATCTCGATCTCGATCACCCATTTGCTGGCTCCTATACCGCTTTGTCCACGGCTTTTGCCGTCGGCCACATGGCGGCGGCAGGACCATTCTACCCCGCCGCGAGGACCCCGACAAGACGCTGCCAGCCGGCGAGCCACACGGACGGCAAAGGGGGCCACGCGCCCGCGCTGTCACGGCCACGTCTCCACGCCGGCGATCTGGGGGTCGCAAAAACCGCAAAAACCAGGCCCGTACTCACTACTCTTGCCTCTAACTCTCCCTTTTCTTCCTTTTTTCTTCTTTTACTCGTCAACCCACAGGGGGGGAACTAGGTTTTTGCGGTTTTTGCGACCCCCGCCTAAAACGCCTAAAACGGGCATCCTGGCTCCGTCTTCGTGATGACGATCACCTTCTTTTTGGCCTTGTCCTTCTCGCCAAATGTGACATTCACGCCGCATTCCCGGAGCTGCGCGGCGAGTTTCCGTAGGTGGCCAGACAGCGCTCTCGCGTTCTTAGGCCACTTCTTACTTTTGATGATGCGGTCTGTCGCTTCGTCGCCGTGCTCTTCTCGTAGCTGGGTCTCGAGCATGGCCAGAAGCGCGGCCGCCGTGCCGTACCATTCGGCCTGTGCCACGTCCAGGATAAGACGTCCGACGAGGTCGCTTTGAACCACTGTGCTCGCCGCGTCTCGGCGGTTGGCGGCATATACATCTAAGAAACTCAACTTGGCGAACTGCGGAACTTCGTGGAGCGCTTTCTCGGCTGCCAGCACCCACAGCGACGCGTCCAGCATCCTCGGACGGCGGTCTGGCGGGATCTTAGTCGTCGGCAAGTTTTTAATTGCCGTGCTCGCACAGGCCAGCAAGGCGCCGAGGATCCAGGGTGCTGCATCGTCGGCCTTGTGCCACCACCCCCTCTCATCTATCAGGGGCTTCGGCCGCTGCATTTCGAGAACTATACATCTGTCTTGGAGGTCCCCGCCGAGGCCGGCAGTGGAGATGCCGTTGAGAATAATTGGCCGCCGCACTTCTACGACGGAGACATCGCTATCTGTATAAAGTTTCTTGGTGATCTGGCCGCTGCCGGTGGCGGTTGCACTAAGGAGGTCGCTCATCCACGGGGGAATGCCCGAGAGGTTGTCGAGTGCCATCACATGCGCGGTCTTCAACCCTGCGAATACGTCCCGCGAATCTCTCGGCGCACCCGCCGTCAGCTGGCCATCGACGCCTGCCGGATCGATCAGTTTTCTTAGGAACTTTGTTGCTGTCGTTTTGCCGCTGCCCGGCTCGCCCAAAACATTGAGAACGGGATATGGGTGTCCTGGCCGCATGGCACACAGAAACCAGGCCACCAGTAGATAGATATCTGTGTTCTTCATCGGGAACAAGTCGAAGAGCCGCCCGAGATCTCTCGGCGTGGCGCTCTCGGCGGGCACAACCAATTCGCCGAATGTCTCCGTTCTTTCGAACAGGACGGGCGGCCGGGGCACGATCCTCCAGCCGGTGGCGTCGATCTCGATGGCGTGGGTGCTGTCGGGTCGGCCGAGATCAATGTATATTCGGTCGTCATGTTCGGCGGTGCGGAGGTGTACTTGGCGAAGTGGTCCGCCGAAAAGGGCCTTGGCAATGGCGGCTTCGATTACCACCTGCAAGGCGTTGGTTGTCGGCGGCTTCTTGTGCTTCTCAAGGTATCGCTGCACCAGGTACGGCCGGAAGTCACCACCACGGCCGGCCACGCACATGAGTCGGCGACCGGTCTGGGCGAACGTTCTGCCGTTGTATGTGTGGAATAAAGTGCATTCATTGACGTAGTTCATCAGGATGGTCGCGCAGGCTGTGCCCTTGCGTTGGCGCTGCGGTGGGGTTGGGTCGTTTGGCAGGCCGTCGTCGCCGCCATCGTCGCCGTCGCCATTGCCGCCGCCAGGCGGGTACCGTCCAACTGACTGTGCGATCTTGCGAACCTCGGCCTCCGGCAGCGGTGGCCGACAGCGGCGGCGGTTCATTTCTTGGAGTGCCGGTTCAATCTCCGCCGCATCAGCGCCACGCTGCCGCATCGTTCCGGCCATGCTGGTGAGCTTGGCATTGCGTTGGCCCTCCGGGATGGACTTGCCGACGGGTGCCGCCGACGGCTTTGTTTCGGTACCGTCGAGATTTACCAGAATTGCGCGGAGCCACGGCGGCGCCGGCGTCTCCATCGCCTCGGCCAGCGAGCCGTGGAGCAGGGCGTACGGCTTACTGTTTATGGCGCTGGGGGGTACGAGAAAGTAGCCGCCCGCGGCGCGCACGTCCACACCGGGAGCGAGCTTGCTCTCGGTATTTCGAGCGCCTTCGACGTGCTGACAAACATAATGCTCACCGCCGCGCGGTGTCTGGACAATGCATCCTACTGGGAGTTCGTCGCCATCGGCCGGCCATGGGCGGTATTCCGGTTTGTACTTGTCAATGTCGACCACCAACAGGCCGCTGGGAGTCCCGGTCGGGATGCCGATGTTGCAGGTTGGCCGATCGGTCCACCATTGTTCAATTCGTGCCGCATCGGTCGTGGCGTCATGGAAGCCGTGGTCCGTGACAGGGCTCTTGCCGCCAGGGGCGCACGGAAAAACCGGCAACCCCAGGTCGGCGTACTCGAGCGCGGCGTCTCTAAGCGCGTTCGGCTTTGCATCCTTCATCGCCATCCTCCCTACCTCACGCGGGCGGGGGCCGTGCGGTCGTGGTGGGAGGAGTTCAAACACCAACAGTACTTAGGGCCTTTCGAGCCTTGCTGCGGCCGCGTCGAGCGGCGGCCGGCGAACGGACGCGAGACGGCGGTGCACAACACAGCGGATCCCGTCTCGACAGTTCATTGAAAAACGCCTTGAGGTCATCCTGGGTTGTGCATAATGTGGCGCCGACTCGAACCACACGCAGGCGGACGCCACGGACGCCCACCTGTGCCCACCTGTAAAGCGTCGAAATATGCGGACGCTTGCGGCCACGGCGACGCGGCAGCCATTTGAGTTTGGCCGCTTCGGCCAAGGTGAGCAGCGGGCCATCGGGGAACTGTTCATCGGACATGACGGCACTCCAAACGGTTACATTCATCAGTACCGTTCGGTGCCGTGCCAGGGCGGGGTGTTCGGCGTCGGGGGGCATTTCAGCAATTTAAGTATTAACCCATCGCCAACAAACGGTATAAATGCTGGCGACCCTGTTTACGGCGGTTGGCTTTCGCTCAACGCGCCAGCGAAGGGCCAAGCTAATCTCCACCACCCGCATGGTACGGCAGGTGCTCGTGCGCGTCAACGAAAAAACCCGGCCGGCCAGAAAAACTTTGGCTCCTGATCCACTGCCGGATAATTACCTAAAGACGCTCGGCCTGCCGCCTTTTTTCGCCGATATTCGCACGTTCTGGAAAACCCTTGCAAAGCCTATGGGGGCATCGTAGCATGCCGCAAATGGCCCGTTTCTTTGGGCTTTTCGGGCTTTTCGGCGTTAGATGTAGGCGTGTAGACGGGTGCCTGGGGGTCAAGAGGTCGCTGGTTCGAATCCAGTCGCCCCGACCAGATTCTCCAAGGGCTTCGGTAAGTGCCGGAGCCCTTTGCGTTGGCGCGCCGGCACGCAACCGGCCGTCACTTGAACAGAGGCGTCGCCCTTTGGGGTGGCACGGTCACGACCTCACAGGTCGGCAGTTTCCTTCTCAGGTCCGCCGCCCCTCCGCGGCGTCAGAGGTTCCCGAAATTGTTTTTGGCACTGGAACCTGTCGGAGAAACTGGTTAGGTTCAGGCGTTCCCGAATCCTTCTGCCGGCTGGTCACGGCCCATCCCACAGCGCAATGGACTGCCCAGCAGATAGTGGAGGCCTTCCCCTTTGATATGGCCCCGCGGTTTCTGTTGCGGGATCGGGATGCCCTATCTCGGCGGGCTGCACCATCGGTACACGCGGGCCGCGTGACAAATGGGATGGTTCGCCTGCGGCCCCGCCGCCAGGGTCTCTCTGCGCCAAACGCAGAATAGCACTGACCTTGGGTCTTCGGCGAGTCAATCTGGCAGGTCGGTTGAACCCATGGTCTCCGAACATACCCACAAGGTTGCCTGAACCATCACGACCCCGGGCCGGACGGAGTTTTCAGTACGGACAATCCACCTGCCAACCCAAGACTTGCAAACACCGCAAATGGCTCTGCGCGCAGGAAGAAAAAGATGGCGGAGAGGGGGGGATTCGAACCCCCGGTGACCATAACGGCCACGCCGGTTTTCGAAACCGGTCCGTTCGACCACTCCGGCACCTCTCCGCGCGTGTAAGCCTTTATTCAGGAGCCACTTACAGCAATGATGACCTCGGGCACGGAACCGCGGACAACCGCGACGACAACCGCCGAGCCATAAAGGGCCTGCCTGAGCCCCCACTCGGACCCGTTCCCGCGCCCAAGGCCTGTGGCCGTGCCTACTGTAGTCCCTGCTGGCGCGGCCGTCAAGCGGGTTCGGTAGGAATCCGCGCCAGACGCCGGCGTCGTCGCCCACCGCAGGTTGTCCTATGGCACCGGTTCAAAAAACCGGCGTAGCCAAGCACGAGTGAAGCCGCGGAATGAAGCGGGAGTGCAGCGGATTTGGCTGGCAACCTCTCGGGTGCACCGACCCGTCGTAAGATATGCCTGGGGATGAGGTTAGGTCGGAGAGTGTCCCGATCCGCCGCGTCCAGAGAAGGCGTGGGCGCTGGCCGTAGGGGACGCGGCTCAGGCCGCGCTCTGCCTAGCGTCAGGCCGTACGACAACATGCGTCCTCTTCGCCGCGAACGCCCTTGCCCGGAACTCGTCGGGCCCCGAACCCGATGGTGGTCCAGGACCATCGTACGCGGGCGGACGAGCAGGATTCGTGCCGCCGCCGACGGCTTGATTTTCGCCGATTCTGTCCCGATCCGGGAGACCGACAAATGCTCTCCCCAGTCCCTCCGAGGAGGTCGGCCGGCCGTTCCGCCGTGGCGCTGGCAGACATAGCCTTCGGCGGATCAGGATCGAGAGCAGCATCTCTCGGGTGAAGGCCCTCCGGGCGCCCGGGTGGCACACGGGGTTCCTCAAGTCTCTTCTTCCCAGGCGATGGTTCAAAGGAACGCAGACCGTCTACTTTCGGGAGAGGCTCAGATCATACGCCTGCCCCGGCACATCGGCGTCGTGGGAGGCGCTTGCGCAGCCGTCGCGTGCATCCTGATGATAGTGACCGATCACCTTTCAGGAAGGGAGAGAAAGTTGAAGGGAATGTCGAACGTCGGCACCTGGGCCTTCGTGATGGGCGGACTGATTGCCCTGGCCTTCGGGTCGTCGCGCGCCTGCGCCGGGGAGATTCAGAACATTCTGGACAAGTCCAGGGCCTTCGCGGCGATGCCGAGGATGAAGCATACCCCGGCGTTCCGCCTGGAACGCGTCCAGTACGCCGGGCACGCCAAGGAAAAGCAGTGGTTCTACATCTGCGACGGCGACGAGCGGATCGGATTGATCACGACCTGGTTGAATCATGTCGAGTTGTTCCGACTCTCCCCCGACGTTGCCAAGGGGGCGAAGTACGAGATTCCCCCGATCTACCACTGGGCGAACCTGATCGGAGCGCGAATACAACTCCAGATGCAGGGCTACCACACGCAGATACCGCGCTTCACGTCGTTCAAGGTCAGATTCACCAAGGACCGGGGCGAAACGCTTGAGTTCAAGACCGAACAAGACCACCAGGAAGGCTACAGCGGGACGAACGAATATCGACTGGTGTGGGACGATCGCCTGGGCTACGTGTTGAACTGCAGCAGCCACTTTGCCATGCCCCAGCCGAAGCAGATGGAGTTCAACAACCTGCTGGCCGGAGGGGTCTCCGAATCGCGCGATGACCACAAGCGATGGCAGAAAACGGTCCGGGGGCGGCTCGCGGACGGCCGGATCACCTTCGTCCATCACAACCCAGTCCACATCCCCGTGGACCACGTTGAAGCGGGCGGCTTTGTCGGTTTCGTGACGGAAGAAGAGATGAACCCGTTCGTGGAGATGCTCGAGACCAGCGGCCCCGTCTTCTTCGTCACCTGCAGCCAGTGGTACGACCAGCACATCGTCATGAAAGCGCCCCAGGCCAAGGAGGCCGACGGGCTGTATCATCTGCGGGCGAAGTATCGACTCCTGTCTCTGCCCGGCGCGGTCGCGCGGGAACTGGAAGCGACGGCTGTCTACACCGGTCCGGCCGCGGGTGAGTCGGGGATGGCCGGGTTCCTTCAGAACAAGGTGAACGACTTTGAGACCTCCGTGCCCCGCGGCAAGGTGTACAACGGGCCGATCTGGCGGCACATCAACGCGGCGGAAGGGGTCGCGCATTCGGGGACGAAGTCGATCGCATTGGGTGGCCCGGGGCCTGGCAAGGCGAAGTCCGCATCGCCCACTGGCGGCGGCCCCGCCGTCTACGGCGAGTCGAGTAAACGCTACCGCCTGGCGGCGTGGGTGAAGACGCAGGGGCTCAAGGACGGCGGCGCCTACGTGCAGGTGGATGACGTCTTCTTCAACTGGCAGGACGTCAAGGCGACACGCCGGACAGAGAAACTCACCGGCGATCACGATTGGACCCGGCTGGAAGTCGATTTCGCCCCCTCGCCGAATGACCCGTTCCTGCTTATCAAACTGTGCGTCGAGGGCACGGGCACCGCCTGGTTCGACGATCTGGAACTGGTGGAAGTGGCACGCTAATCCGTGCCACGACGTACGTGGCGACCATTTGTATTATGTCGAGGGTGAACAAGATGAATCACACCCGCATGGTCCTGATGATCGCCTGTCTATGCCTGGCGCTGCCCGCGCTGGCGCAATCCCCTGATCTTGCCGACGGCAAGGGCCGGCAATTCTCGCGCGACATCCGCCTCACGGATGTGCTCAATCACCGATGGGTCGATGAGATGGTCACGTACACGCTGGACTTCCCGGCGAAGCAGGCCACGTTGAACTCGATCCGGCTGTACGACGTGGAGGGCAAGAAGGAAGTGCCTTTCCAGCTCTCGGGCGTCGTCTTCCACGATGAGAAACGGCAATTCGTCAAGTCGGCCGTCATCGCGTTCTTCGTCGATGAATTGCCCGCCCAGGGGGCGCGCACGTATACCGTGCTCTGGGATCCCGGCGTGTTCGCCAGTGCAAGCCAGCCTGCCGCCGCGCTAACCGAAACCGACCTGAAGGCTGAGACGTTTGAGATTACCAACGGCCTGTTCAGCGTGCGCCTTGCCGGCGAGAAACATTTCGATCCGCCGGTGGAGGCAGGCACCGTGCCAGGCCCGTTGCGCGGCTTCAAGGGCCCGGACGGCGTGTGGCGCGCCACCAGCCGCTTCGTCACGAACGCGAAGCTGCTGGGATGGAAGAGCGAACTGGTCGAGCAGGGGCCGCTGTGGAATCTGTACCGCGTGCGCTTTCGGTTCGACGGCGGCCGCTTCTATGAGATTGATCTGAAGATGGTCGTGGATCACCCCTACGCCTACGTCACGGAGCGCAACAACTTCCGCCTGCGCCTGGCGGAGCTGCCCCACCCTTTGTGCGGACCCGGCGGGCATATGGCGCACGGCAAGTGCTACACGCGCTGGGGCGTGGCCGATCAGCTCCGCATCCTGATGAAGGAGAGTTTCGACCCGGATATCTGCTATACCCCGGAAACGTTCTGCTACGCCTTTGCCCGGGATCCGCTGAAGCATGACGCGGTGAAGGTGTGGACGGCGATCCGCCCGGTCTTCCCCTCCGTCGATGCCCCGTGGCTCGGCACGTACTCCACCGATGAGAAGAAGAACGACCTGATTGCCATCGTGGGACGGGATGCTGCCCACTGGGAGTATCCCGACTCCTCCATCAACCCGCATCACCTCACCCCGGGCGTCAACGCCGAGGTGCACTTCGTGGACGAGCCGGGCGAGCACGCCTATTATCGCATCCCCGTGGCCCGCGCCGTGCGGCACTGGCTGCTTGCCGTCGGCGATAAGCGGCAGTGGACCCAGCCGCGGTACCCCGGCGGCCACAAGACGCCCTACCCGTATCTGGCACATCTCCGCACCAAGGTCTGCGACTTGCCGCTGGACAAAGTGAAGGACTGGCATCTGGACTGGGAGCAGAAGATCCCGGGGCAGCCCCACCTGTTCTTCTCCCCCGCACAAGCGCAAGCGTTGTGGAAACGGATCGAGGCGCACGAGCCGTTCAAGCCCTACCTGCCGAAGGTGAAGGGATTGCTGACCGGCCAGGGCGGCGCGAAGACGGTGGGAGGCGTCGGCGCTCACACCGGCGGCAACATGGTGGACCTGTTGCTCCGCGTCGGATACAGCGGCTTCGTGCAGAGCATCTCCATCGCGCGGCCGATGCGGGGCGTCGCCGAGGCGCTCGACTACAACGCCCGCACGCTGGATCCGGCGCAGGTCGCCAGGACGCGCCGGGAGATGGCCTTCCTCGCCTCGGTGCTAACCGACGGCGATTACTGGCAGTATGCCTGGAATCGGCGACGTACCTCTTACCTGGCGAACTTCGGCAGCGACCTGTATCTCGCGGTGGGCCTGATGGCGCTGGTGCTCCCCGACCATCCGAACTCGAAGCAGTGGATGCGATACACGCTGGGCGAACTGGACAAGGAGTTCACCTACTACATCAGTCCGGACGGGGCAGGCGAAGAGAACATCGCCAACTACTATCTCTGGACGTGGAGACAGTTGACGGTGCTGTTCGGTGCGCTGAAGCACAACGGCATCTTCGACGCCGCCACGCACCCGCGCTACCAGGCGGCCTGCCAATTCTGGATCGAGGTGCTCACCCCACCCCAGGCGAAACTCGCATCCTATGCCGCTGCCGCGCCGATCAAGCCCCAGGAGCGGCTGCGCCGCATCCCACCCTTCGGCGACCACGGCTTCAACAACAGGAAGGTCACGGAGCACGGCGGCCAGACCGGGATTCTGAAAGACGCCAACCCGCAGCTCGCCGGGGAGTCGGCTTGGGCGTGGCGGCAAGCAGGAGCCGCGAAGCCTGCCACCCATATGGGCGTGATACCGCACCTGCTGGTCGCCGATCCCACCGTCGCCCCGCGCGTGCCCGTGCTGCGAAGCCGGCGATTGCGGGGGTTGGGCGCCATCCTGCGCAACCATTTCCCGTCCGACAAGGAGACCTTCCTCGCCATCAAGGCCAGCCGCATCTACTCGCACCATCAGCGCGATGAAGGCGCCATCCATCTGTTCGGACGCGGGGTGCCCATCATCCTCGACGCGCTGCATCCGGACGACCCGGGCAGTTGCCGTCGGGAAGACTGGCATCCGATCATCAGTTTCGCGGACGGGACGACGCACCGGCGCGGGGATGTCATCGAATTCCGAACCAGCCCGCTGGCTGACTTCGTGTCAGCCGACATCCCGGTGGGGCCGTTCCTGCCCGGGCCGCCGGAGCCGGGGATGACACGGGGCGGCAGTCGGCGGCAAGTGCTGCTGGTGAAATCGCCGACGCTCGACGTGCCGGATTACTTCGTGCTCCAGGATATCGTCTACGGTCCCGCGGCCAGCCAGATCAACCTCCCCGTCTTCTGCGGCAAGCCGCAGCCCGGTGCGGGGGGGAAGGCAAACTGGGTGCTGCTGCCGCCCATCGATTCGCCGAACTACGGCGTGGCGACCGATCTGATCTTCCTCTCCCCGGCGGCGCCGGAAATCGCGGTCTCGCCCATCACCAAGGGCGAAGGCGGCGAGTACGCCTGGGCCGTTTCCGCCCGCCAGCCGGCCGGGCGGAACTGGGCGGTGGTGATCTACCCCCGCGACAAGGAGATGGCGCCGCCGACCGTCGAAATGCTCGATGCGCCGAACGCATTCCGGTTGACTTCCCCGGGCGGACGCGCGGTCGATTACGTGGTCGCCGCCGCCGGCCCGACCTCCGTGCAGGCGGACGATTTCCGCTTCACCGGGCAGTACGGGGTTGCCCGCCTGCGTGACGGTCGCGTGAGCGTGTCCCTGGTGGACGGTACGGAGATCCGCTGCCGCCAGATCGGCGTGTTCGGGAAAGGCCCCGTGTTGCTGACGCAAACGGCCACGGGTTTCACCGGGAGCACGGAAGGACCGCAGCGCGACATTTACCTGCTCCTCGGGCGGGAGTGGACCAGCGATCTCGTGCTCACCTTGAACGGCAAGCGCGAAAGGCGCAACTCGCCCAACGGCATCCTCGCCATCGAGCTGCCGGAAGGGCGCTGCGAGTTCACCATCGGGAAGCCGTAAGCGAACTGACACGGCCACCGTTCCTGGCAACGTTAGACCCGGCTGCCGTGCGGAAACGCAGAACGACTGCGTGCTGTGCATATCAGTAAGGCCCTGAGAGAAGAGAGAGGTGCCGATGATGCACATCAAGTCATCGATGTCCCTCATGGGGTGCCTGTTTGCGCTGACAGGGGCCGCGCTGGCGGCCGCACCCATCACGCTGGTGGACAGCGGCAAACCGGCGGCCACCATCGTCATCGCGGACCAACCGACCGCTATCCCGGTCGGCAAGCCGCCCACGGTCGCGTATGCGGCGGAGGAACTCCAGCGCTTCATCGAAAAGGCCAGCGGCGCCCGCCTGGACATCGTGCCGGCCGCCAAGGCGCCGGCGGCAGGCGCGCTGCTGCTGGTGGGCCGCAGCGCGTTGAGCGAGAAGTATCAGTTAGCGCTGCCGACCAAACCGGAGGGCCTGCGCATCGTTACCTTCGCGCGCGGCGTCGCCATTCTGGGGGAGGTGGCACCCGCCGGCACCAATAATACCCGCCACGAAGTGGACCGTGGAACATTGCACGGCATTTACGAGTTCCTGGAGCGTATCGTCGGATACCGCTTTTTCATTCACATTCCGAAGGACCCTGATTTGGGCATCGTGACGCCGGTGGTGAAGACCCTCACGGTGCCGTCTGCCTACAAACTGGAACTGGCGCCGGATTTCCCCTACCGCACCGTGGCGTTCGCGACCTGGAGCGACCGGCCGGCCTGGATGCGAGTGACGCGCGAGGGCACCGGCATCGGCTCCGGCACCGGCTTTGCCGGCATCAACCATACGGATGCGTTCTTCGGGAGGCGATTCTTCGATGACCACCCCGACTGGTCCGCGGTGAAGAAGGCGGATGGCACGCGCAGCCCATACTACCCGTGCTACTCCCATCCCGGCGTGTTGAGCGCGCGCGTGCAGGTAACGCAGGATTTCTACGACGGCAAAGGCGGCTGGATCGGCGAACACTGCCATCCGGGGCCCAAGTGGATCGGATTCGAGCCGGCGGATCTCTGGGATTTCGAATGGAAGGGGTTGTGTCAGTGTGAGCGCTGCAAGCCGCAGTATCAGCCCAAGCGTGGCCGTTTCGGCAGAAACTCGAACCTCCTCTTCCGCCACGGCGTGGCGTATGCCGCCGAAATCAGCAAGCGATGGCCGGACAAGCGGCTGGGCATGCTGGCATACGAAGGGCACATGCTGCCGCCCGATTTCGCCCTTCCGGACAACATGGACGTGCAGGTGTGCATGATGCGGTCCACCACCATGGGCAAAGAGCCGTACTGGCACGGGCGGAACCTGCAACTGATGCGGGATTGGAGCAAGAAGATGGGCGGCAAGCGCGAGCGGCTTTATGTCTGGAACTTTTCCTGCTGGCCGGCGCAGTGGACGGAAGCGCCGCTCTTCTTCCCGCATAATCTGCAGAAATGGCTTCGGGACACGTATGCCATCTCCGGGGGCGAATTCGTCTGTCCCGGCGGCAATCCGCCGCAGTACGAAATGGTCATGTGCTGGCTCTGGCACCGCCTGATGTGGGACCGGAATGCCGACGTGGACGCGTTGCTCCGCGACCAGTGCGTGACCTTTTTCGGCCCGGCCGGCCAGACGATGGAGAAAGTCTACACGACGATCGTCGATCGGTACGAGAACGTCAGGTGGAGCCGACAGTTCGATGAGACCTACATCCCGCCAGACCAGATGTACGGCGAGACGTATACGCCGCAGGTCATCAGCACGTTGAAGACACTCATGCAGAAGGCGCTGGCCGCCTGCCCGACGGACGAGACCAACATCTACCGCCACCGCGTCGTCTGGATGCAGCAGGGGTTCGCGCCCTTCTTCACGGAAGCGGATCTCGCCCATCGGTGGCTGGGAAAGACGCCGTCTTACATAGTGACCACCGTGGCGGCGGTTCCCGCCGACGCCGCGGCCTGGGCGGCGCTGCCGGCGGCGACGCTGGTGCAGGGGAACTACGGAAAGGCGCCCGACCTCGCCACCCGGGTCCGTGCCGCGCGCATCGGGGATGAACTGCTCGTCCGATTCGAGGCCGCCGAGCCGACCCGGCCGCTGGGAACCGATCGAATGGCTGTCGTGGTGAAGGGAGGGGACAATGCCCCTCCCCTTGTCGCAAAGGGCAAAGCAAGACCATCGTGGATCCCGCGCGGGACGTGGTCAGGGGACCCGGAACGCTCCTTTGCCGTAAACGGTGACGGGGCGGTCGAGGGTCCGTTGCAGGCGGCTCTGGTCAGCAACACGTATGCGGATGGCACGTGGACGGTCGTCGTGAAGTGCCCGGCCGCGGTGTTCGGCATCGCGGCGGGGCAGGCGAAGACGGTGGAGGTTCAGTTCGAGCGGCGGCGCGCGCCACGCGGGAAGGGCCGAGCGAGCGACTACTACTGGATGGCCCCGATGAGGCCGGTGTGGCTATTGCATTTCCGCTTCGGCCGGCTCCAGGTGGAGGCCAGATAACTCGACGAGACTCCCTTCGCGAGTGCCGAATGATCGGCTGTACCGCATGGCGACGTGCCGCATGGACGTCGCCCCCCAGACTTCTGTGTGCTACGCGAAAGAGAACATGTCATGTCAATCCGCTCACCGTATCCTGCGTCGATCAGCATGCTGATCCTGACGGTGCTCTGCGGATCCATGGTCCCGGCGCAGGCTGACGATGCCCCCGCGCACGGGCGTCCGTTCTTCATGCCCTCGCAGGAGCGAACACGCATTCGACAGTTGATCGCCACCCAGGAGTGGGCGAAGGCGGACTACACCCGCATCCAGGGGGCCGCCCGCAAGGGCGATGGCTTTGCGGCCGCGTTCCTGTATGCACTGGACGGTGATCCGGCCTACGTGCCAATCGCACGGAAATGGTTGCTGGGGAAGTTTGGCGCTAACGCCGGAACGACGAGGCGTGCACGGGGCGCGCTCGATAATCCCGGATTCTTCAAGGCCGGCGTACCCCATCTGAGCGATGTCTTTTACGATACGGATTTCAACCCTTATGCCGGATTCGACTGGGTGTATAAGGGGCTGGAACCGACGGCTCGCCGGGAGATTCAGGAGGGCATCACAGCCTTTATGCATTTCAAGATGCGATGCATGGACCGTTGGGCGCAGACCCCCAACCTGGTGTTCAAACCCACCGCCATCGTTGCGTTTGCCGGGCTGGCCCTTCAGGATCGGGAGATGATCGAGTGGGGCTTTTACCGCAAACCGCAATCCCGGATCGGCGGGTATTTCCCGGTGCTCAACAGGATGCTGAAGGATGGGGGCCCCTGGCACGAAGCGCCGATCTATCCCATTGCTCATACTGATCTCTATTGCATGGGCATGGTCTCCCGTTATCGCGCGCTGTATGACGGCAAGAACTGGTGGACCGCCAAAGCGCCCAGTGGCGGCAGCCCGAAGGGGTTGATGGACTACTATATCGACACGGCCTACCCCATCGAACGCACCGGCTACGGGCGCGGCCAGATTCGCGTCGCCACCTACGGCGACGGCGCCACCAATGCGAATGGCGATCTGTTCCTGGTCAACCCGGCCAGCCCGGCGATCGATGGCACGAAAGCCCTCATCGCGGCGTACAACGCCTCCGGCGATCCGCGCCTGGCGCCGTTTATCGCGATGATCCCAAACTACACACCCACGCTCATCGACCGGCGCCCGCTGCCGGAGAAGATCGCGTTCCCCTCCGCAGCCTCGAAAATCTGGCCCGACTATGGGCTGGCGATCCTGCGCGCGGAGGAGTCTCCGGCCTACTGGAATAGCGACGGGCCGACCATGTGGTCATCGAAGGCCTCAGGCTGCACATGGGCGTGGGGGCCTCGGTGGTCGTCCACGGCAATGAGGTGACCATCCGCGACTGCACCATGAGCGGGGCGCACATGGGCGTTTGCCAGCCCGACGAGGTCGCGGTCCCGGAGCGCGGCTCACCCCGCCCGATCGGCGGCGCCAACCGCACCTCCCGCGGCCTGACGGTGGAACATTGCGAGTTCAGCGGCTACCCCTCCTACCAATGGGTCCACCGGAACCAGAAGTACTGGGACGGGCTGTACCACACGAACCTTGCGGCGGTGTTCATGAACTACGGCGGGCCGCGATCGATTTTGCGCCACAACTGGCTGTACGAGTGCTCCGACGGCCTGCAGCCGCGGGGCAACGGCACCCACTCGCCGGCCGACGCCAGCGAGATCGCCTACAACCTCATCCAGAACTGCGGCGACGACTCCATCGAGTTCGACAGCACCACGCCGATGAACCTCCGCGTGCATCACAACGTCATCCTGGAGGGGCAATGCCTGCTGGGCCTCTCGCCGGTACAGAGAGGCGGCGTGACCATTGAACATAACATCGTGTATGCCTCTCCCGAATATGGCATCCCCTGGTCGGTGATCTTCAAGTTCAGCACCCCCTCGGCGAATGCATTCTGGCGCGGGGGATTCAACCCGCTGAGCGGCATGACCATACGGAACAACACACTCGTCAACGCGAAGAGCGGCATCTCGTGGGGCACCACCTCGAAGCACGGTCCGTATTTCAAGGACAACACGGTGGCGAACAATATCATCTATGGCCGCGACTGGGATTTCTGTAGCGGCCTGCCGTGGAAAGAGGGGCTGGCGATAGAGAAGAACAATCTGTGTGTCGGGCCGGCGATCGTGGCCGGCAAGCATGCGCCCGAAGGGGTTCTCTGCACCCGCAGCAAGGAGCCCTTCGTGAAGCAAGACACGTACTTCTGCGACGTCATGCCGCCGTCGCTTCCCGGCCTTGTCGGTGAGGAAGAACTCGGCGAGGAGAAGGAGATCAGCCGGGTGAAGTTTGCCGTCAGCGAGGAGTACGTGCGGGCGGCCATCAAGGAGTGCGGCTTCGCCGAGGGTGAGTACAAGGACGTCTACAAGAACCTTGGGGCGATTCCGCCGGGAACGAAATGGGAGTTTCCTCGTCCGGGCCCGCGCTGGGCCGTCGGCGAGTCGGCTCTGTTCCGTCCTCCGCTTCCGCCGTCGCTGGATCCGTGGTGGGTAGGGTTCTCGGACAAGCCGAGCGATGCGAAGACGGTGAAGATCAGGCCCTGGCGGGGAAAATTCTACAAGAAGTTCGAGAACTTCCGTGACTGACAAGGCCGCAGGGATGCCGGGTACTGAAATGGCGCCCACAGACGGAGGAACCATGAAACGAATGAGTGCAAGAGTTCTCTGCCTCTGCTGGGCACTGGGGTTCCTGGGCGGGTGCGCCGGGGCAGAGGCCGCCGTGGCTAGCGCATCTCCGCTTCGGCCGGCTCCAGATGGGGGCCGCTGTGGCAAACCAACGACGACAAGGAGACAACCGGTGAAGCGACTCATGAAACGACCCATGGCCTTTTTGGCCCTGGTGGCTGCGATCGCGTTCCCGGCGTTGGCCGGAGATGAACTTCAGCCGCGCGACCTGACGCCCGTGACCTGGCTGGAGGCGCCGGCACACCCGCCCGTCGAGATCGTGCGCGACGGGCAGGCGCGCGCGGTGGTCCATGTGGCCGACCCCAAAGGAAGAGGACCCTTCGTTCCGAAAAGGCGTGGTGAACGCCCCCCGGTACTCAAACGGCTGGTCGACGAGATGGTGGAGGTGGTCCGCCTCGGCACCGGCGCCACGCTCGAACTCGTCGACCAGCCTCCGGCCGCCGACCGGCCCGCCATTGTGATCGGCGACTGTGAGGAAACGCGCCAGGCCGGCATCGATGCGGCGAAGATTCCGATCGAGGGATTCGTCGTCAAGACCGCTCCAAACCGCGTCTACCTCGTGGGCAGCACGCAGGCGCTGCCGCCGGGGAGCGACCGGTGGGCGCGGTGGAGCAACGAGGGCACGGCCTGGGCCGTGGCGGACTTCATGGAGCGGTTCGTCGGCGTGCGCTGGTATTGGCCGGTCGATCTCGGCGGGCGGAGCATTATCCCGTCTGCCTCGCTCGTCATCCCTCCGGTGCACTACCGCGATCACCCTGTCTCCCGTCTGCGGGAGTATCACCCGCCACAGGGCTGGAGGCTTCCGACGAAGGCACGCTCTTCTGACAAGGAGCCGCTTCCCTTTCCGCCGGGTGCCATCCCCGAAGCGGTCGTGGCGGTCAACATGGCGACCTACCTGCCGCTGGTGCGCGAGGGCTGCAGTTGGCCCTACAAGATCAAAGTCCACCAGCCCCAAGGCCTCGGGAGCCGTCCTGAGAAGTGGCATGAAGAACACAAGGAGATGTTTGCGGTCAAGAAGGACGGTACCCGCAACTTCAGGATGTTGTGTTACAGCTCGCCGAAGACGCTGGAGTTTCTCCTTGAGGGCTGCAAGAGTGTCTGGGACGAGGGCGGCGGCTGTCCCTGGGTCACGTCCACCTGCGTGACCGTTTCCCCTGCCGATTCGCCGGTGGAGTGTTACTGTCCCGCTTGCCGGGAAACGTTTGCCAAGGGCGGTGGTACGTGGATCGACGGCAGTTCGCTGATCATGGGGCTGTTTGTCAAGCGCATGTGCGAGGCCGTGAGGCAACGATGGCCCGACAAGAAGGTGATTTACCTGCCCTACTGGAACTACCAGGAATGTCCCAAAGAGGTGGAATACCCCGACAACCTTGTGGTCATGGCCGCCATGACCACCTACCCGATGCCCTTGAACGCTCAACCCGAGAATTTCCAGGAAGCGATGGATCGCCTGCGCGCTTGGAGGGCGAAGGCATGCCTCCCCGTCACCATATGGGACTACTGCGTCGGCTGGACCTATGGTCCATACCAGTACCCGCACGTCGTGCGCGATTTCTCCAGGGCCGTTAGAGACATCGCCGCTGGGACGTTCATCAACGGAGAGAACCTGGGCGAGTGGACCACCACAGCCCCTACGCTCTATGTCTGGATGAAGGTGCTGTGGAACCCCGATCTGGACGTGGACGCGGTGCTCGACGAGATGTGCCTGCGACTCTTTGGCAAGGCCGGCGCCACTGTGCGCGAACTCACTCGCCTGGAGTGCGACCTTTGGGAGGCCGGGCAGTGGAGGAGCCGCCGCGTCAAGATACCGGGCGGATGGTTCGTGCCCGGATCGTTGTTCCGTAGAGTTTGGACACCGGATATTGTGCGACGGATGAAGGCGCTGCGCGAGAAGGCGCTGGCCGAACTGGCCGACGACCCCACCGCCCGGCAGCGCTTCCTCTACTGGACCTGGACCTTCGAGGCGTTCCTCAAGGAAGCCGAGGAGGCCTGGGCAGAAGCGAAACCTTAGGACTCTGTTCAACGTCAGCAGATTTGGCACAAGGAGGAGCGCTTCGAGCGGTATACTGCGGCTTGAGCGGTTCAGTGATGCGGAACGTAAGTCGTTGCCGGCCCTGCAAGTACAATCCCAGAAACGACTTGCGCAGAAGGGCGTGAAGAATTTCAAAACCGGTCCGTTCGACCACTCCGGCACCTCTCCGCACGGATATGACCCCGGATTCTACCATTCTCCGTCCGTCACAGTCCACCCTGTTTGCAAGGCGTTCGAGCGGAAGCGGCGGCGGATTAGACCTGCAACGCTATGAGACATTCCAGCAAGGCCGTCGCCCGGCCGGAATCCGCGATTTCCGGCCTGATTTTGCATTCTCCTGGTCCCGCAGGTTGGCTTTTCGTCCAAATGGTGGTATAATACAGGGGTTTAGACCAGCCGTATGGTGATCTGTGGGGGCGCGGGCAGCGTCTCATCCGATTTTCCCGATCGATGGCCACACAATGGGCTTCGCCCGTTTCGCCGGCCCAGCGGCGGACGTCGAACACACGGATAACCACACACTCAAGGGGGACCGGTAGTCCTGGAGAGCAGTGATGCCGCATGACGCCCGCAAAGAAAGTCCACGCCCGCGCGCCGACGCCGCGCCGGTATTCGAGGCGATGGAACCGCGCCTGATGCTTGACGCGGCAGACATCGTCATCAACGAGATCATGTACCACCCGGGGTACGGCCGTCTCGGCGACCCGGACTACGTGGCTGAGGATCTCGCCAACGAGTGGATCGAACTGGCCAACACCGGGCCCGACCCCGTCAACCTGAACAACTGGCGCCTGAACCGCGGCGTGGACTACACCTTCCCAGACGTGACCCTCGGCGGCGGGGACTACCTGGTCGTGGCGGCCGACACGGCGGCCTTCATGGCGAAGTACACCGAGTTCACCGGCACGCTCGTCGGCGGCCCGACCGGCTGGGACGGACGTCTCTCGAACTCCGGCGAGGACATCGAACTGGAGGACGCCGGCGGCAACCGCATCGACATCGTCTCCTACGCCGACGAGGGCGACTGGGCACGACGCGAGCGGGGGCCCGAAGAGGACGGGCACCCCACGTGGTACCGCGGATGGGTCTGGGTCACGGGGGCCGACGGCGGGGGCAAGAGCCTCGAACTCAAGAATCCCGCCCTCTCGAACAACAACGGCCAGAACTGGGCCGAGAGCATCGCCGACGAGGGTACGCCCGGCGCCGCCAACTCCATCGCCTCGACCGACATCGCGCCGATGATCCTCGACGTCGAGCACTACCCCCTCGTCCCCTCGTCGTTGGACCCCATCACGATTACCGCTCGTGTGGTCGACGAACTGACGACGGGCCTGACGGTGACCCTCCACTGGCGGATCGACGGCGGGCCGGCGGAGTTCACGCCGGAGCCGATGGCCGACGACGGTCTACACGGCGACGGCCTGGCCGGCGACGGCACCTACGGCGCCACCATCGGCCCCCTGGCCACCAACCTGGCGATCGTCGAGTTCTACGTCGAGGCGAGCGACGCCGGCGCCAACACCCGCACGTGGCCGGGGCCGACCGACGGGGCCGGCGCCCAGGGCGCCAACGCCTACTTCCAGGTCGACAACTCCTTCACGCCGGGCGAATGGAACCCCAACGCCCAGCCGATCTACCGCCTCGTCATCCTCCAGGACGAACTCGACGCCTGGCTCGACCAGCACGACGACGGCCACCCCAAGAACTACAGCAACGCCGAGATGAACGCCACGTTTCTCACGATCGACGGCACGGGCGCGAGGCTGCGGTACCAGGTGGGCGTGCGGAACCGCGGCGAAAGCACCCGGGGCTCCCATCCGCACAACTACCGCGTCAACATCCCGACCGATAACAAATGGTACGACCGCAGTGCCGTCGATTTCAATACGCATCGCGCCTACAGCCAGATGGCTGCGGCGGCGATCTTCCAGGTCTCCGGTCTTCCGGCCGCCGACGGCGCGCCCGTCCTGCTGCTGACGAACGGCCTGAACGGCGCCGGCGAGGGCCCCCCGCAGGACGGCTCGTACTTCCGCATCAGCCCCTACAACAGCGAGTTCGCCGGCTCCCACTTCCCCGGCGACTCGGGCGGCAACATGTACAAGGGCATCTGGACGGCCTCACCCGACGCCGACCTCCGCTACATCGACGACGACCCCGATTCGTACCGCATGAGTTACGAGAAGCAGACCAACGCCGCACAGGACGACTGGACCGACCTGATTGAACTCGTCCGTGTCCTCAACACCACGCCCGACGACCAGTACGCCGCCGAGGTCGGCCGCGTCGTCAACGTCGATGAGTGGCTCACGTACTTCGCCGTGAACCTGCTGATCGCCAACCGGGAGAACAGCCTGGGCGGCGTCGGCAGCCGGGAGCATTACATCGGCGACGATTACTCCATGTACCGGGGGACGCAGGACCCCCGGTTCTGCCTGCTGGTCCACGACCTCGACACGGTTCTGGGGGCGGGCACCAGCAGCCCCGCAGACTCCACCCCCGAGGGTCTGTTCCCGACGAGCGCGATCCCGGCCCTCGACCGGTTTATGAAGTGGCCGGCGTTCGCGCAGCGGTACTACCAGATCCTCAAGCAGCAGGCCGAGACCACCTTCGCCCCCGAGACCATCAACCCCCTCCTGGACCAGGTGCTCGGCGGCTTCGTGCCGCCCGCCACCATCCAGAGCATGAAAGACTATGCGGCCGCCCGCCGCGCCGCCATCCTCGCGCTCATTCCGCCGGACCTGACGGTCGCCAGCGGCCTCTCCCAATCCCAGGGCTACGACTACACTACCGAGGAAACCGTAACCCTGACGGGCACGACCGATGCCGCCCGCACCGCCACGGTCCTCGTCGGCGGATACGAGGCGGCGTATTCGCCGTGGGAAGGCGACTGGACCACCGTCGGCGGCACACCCTTCGCGTCGCAGACCCTGGTTGCCGACGATCACGCCGCAACCTTTCACGTACCGACCGACGGCGAAGACGCCCTCGCGTGGACCGCGCTGGACTACAACGACGACGAGTGGCTGGACGAGATCGCCGAAGGCCAGGCCGGCCTCCTCGTCACCGAGGTCTCGACCGGCCTCGCGCGATACGTCGAGATCCAGAACGTCTCGGACCACGTCATCGACACCACCGACTGGGCCGTGCTCCTGAACGACCCGTCGCTGGGTAGTATCAATGATGTGCTCGCTGTGGCGTGGGACCTGCCGGCTTCGGTCACCGCCGGCCAGGTGCTGTACCAGACCGACGACGCGGGCGACGCCTATTGGGGCGCCACCATCCCATGGGATCCCGAGGGTCCCGGCTGGGTGATGATCCTCGATTCGGGCGGCACGGTCATGGACTTCGTCGCCTGGGGCTACACGGCGCCCGATATCGCCTCGCTCTCCATCGACTACGGCGGCTTCACGGGCATCACCGTCGGCGACGGGTGGGGCGGCGGCGGCGCCGACCCCGGAACCGCCGCAAGCGGCCCGCCCACCGTCCAGTTCACCGCCTTCAACGACCATGTGCGCGGCGCCGACACACACGCCAACGCCACCTCGTATGCCGGCAACGGCACCGACTCGGGGCCCCTCAAGGACATCGCCACCGGCGACGATACACCTGTCACGCTGGCGACCCCGGCAAGTGGGATCCATTATGGGAACAACGGCGCCGACCCCGCCGCCGGCACCGACGCCTACACCGTCTTCGACGGGTACGTCGACTTCTCGACGGCCACGGAGAGCAGCATCGAGATTGCGGCTCTCGACGGCGACTACTACACCCACGCCCTCACGGGCCTCGATACCGGCCCCGACGTCACCTACAACTTCACGGGCACCGCCGTTCGCGGCGACGTTGACTACACGGACCGGTGGACCCTGGTGACGCTCGATGACGCGGATGCCGCGACGCCTGCTCACAGCACCGGCCTCGGCGTGGTCGTTGTCAGCCCGACCCAGGTCGCGATCTGGACCGGGTATAACAGTGCGGCCACCCAGGGCTTTGTGGCTGCCTGGACGGACATCGACCCCGGGGCCGACGGCGATTTCTCCGTCATCTCCACCCAATACACCGGCGCAACGCCCGGCGTCGGCTCGGGCACCGCCGACGGGTCCAAGGGTTACGGCCTGGCCGGCATCCGGCTCGAAAACGTCGCACCCAGCGGGCCGCTTTCATTCCTGAAGCGTACCGGCAACCGCGACTCCGACGGCGCCGCCGACTTCGTCCGCAGCGCCACCGCGAGCAAGGGTGTCCTGAATGCCGGCATGACCGTGCCGTTCGGGACAATCACCCCCGTGGCGATGGGCATCGGGTTCAGCACCGGGCCGTACGATGCCTACGTCGGGACCGACGTGGCCGACGCCATGATGGATACCAGCGCGTCGCTGTGGACCCGCATCGAGTTCCAGGCGCCCGACCTTTCGACCTACGACGCCCTGAAACTGGACATCCGGTACGACGACGGGTTCGCCGCGTACCTGAACGGCATTAAGGTGGCCGAGAGCAACGCGCCGGCCGGCCTGGCTTGGGACAGCGCGGCCACGGGCGAGCACGCCGGCGATACGTTCGAGGAAATCGACCTGTCTGCCTACCTCGGTGACCTCAACGTGGGCGACAACGTCCTGGCCATTCACGGGCTGAACTACGGCGCCTCGGACCCGGACTTCCTCATCCAGGCCGACCTGGCAGCCACGCGCGGCACGCCGGGGGCGGGCCTGGCCCTCAACCCCGGCATCAACCGCCTCATCGTCCAGGCGCTCGACGAAACCGGGGCCGAGATCGAGCGCACCACCATCGACATCTGGTACGACACCGCATCCACCACCGACGTCTCGGGCTCGCTGCCGGCGGGCACCACCACGTGGACCGCCGCCGGCGGGCCGTACCACGTCACGGGCGACCTGACCGTGCCGTCCAGCGCCACCCTGGTCATCGAGCCCGGTGCCACGGTCTTCTTCGATGCGGGGCGCCGGATGACCGTGAACGGCAAACTCGACGCCCGGGGCGCCGAATACGGGCACATCCGCTTCACCGCAACGCCCGGCGCCGGCGACTGGACCGGCCTGCGGTTCTCGGGCGGCAGCGAGGCCAGCCTCATCGCCTACGCCGACATCGCGTACAGCAACGCTGGCTCGGAGTCCATCGAGGCCACCGGCGGCGCCAAAGTTCACCTCGACCACATCGTCTGGGACCACCACAATGCCATGTATCTGGACTGGCACGATTCCTCCATCATTCTGACGAACTCGGTCCTGCCCGTCATCAGCGGCGCCGAAGCGGTGCACTTCTGGGGATTCCCCGCCGACGGCTACGCCCTGTTCGACGGCAACTGGCTCGGCGGGGCGTCCGGGTACAACGACGTCATCGATTTCACGGGCGGGCAGCGGCCCGGCCCCATCGCACGGTTCACCAACAACGTCTTCGCCGGCGGCGGCGACGACTGCCTTGACCTTGACGCCGCCGACGCCTACGTGGCCGGCAACCTCTTCATGAATATCCACCAGGATGCCGACCGCGCGAGCAAGTCGTTCTGCGTCTCCACCGGCACCGAGTACGGCGACCTCTCGCGAGTCACCGTTGTCGGAAACATCTTCTACGACGTCGACCACGCCCTGCTGGTGAAGAACGGCTGCTTCATCACCGCGGTGAATAACACCATTGTCAACGTCAACAAGACGTACAGCGGCGCCACCACCGCGGTCATCAGTTTCTTCGAGGACCGCTCCGGCCAGTGGCCGGGCGTCGGCGTCATCCTCGAAGGCAACATCATCCTGGGCGCCGAGAACCTGTGGGAAAACCGCGACGACCTCAGCACCACCACCGTCGTGACGGCCGACCGCAACGTCATCTACGACGTCGACAACGGAACCCTTCCGCCGGGCGGCGTCGGCAACCTCATCCAGGACCCGCGCCTCTGGAACACGGTGGACGTGACGGACCCGTGGACCGACTTTGCCCTGCGCCCGGGGTCGCCCGCCATCGGCGCGGGCTTCAACGGCGTGGACGTGGGCGCCATGGCCGGATACCTCGCAACCATCGCCGGCGAACCCGACGCCACCACGTGGCAGACCAGCGCCACGCTCACCGTCGGCGGGCCCGACATCTACGGCTACAAGTACCGCGTCCGCAAAGACGGCGCCTGGCTCGGAGACTGGTCCGCCGAGACGCCGCTCGACTGGACCGTGCCGCAACTGCCGGTCTCCTCCATCACGCGCAGCGGCTCCGTCGCCACGGCCACCGTGCCCGGCCACGGCTTCTCCGAAGGGGACGTCGTCGTCATCGAGGGTGCCGGTTCGCGCGAATACAAAGGGCCGTTCACCATTTCCAACGTGACTCCCGGTACGTTCGATTACAACGTGTCGGGCAGTCCGGGCAGCCCGGCCGGCGGCACCATCACCTGCTGGAAGCCGCAGGCCGCACCCGTCGCGCCGCCCATCGAACTCGCGGCCCTGGCGCCGGGCGAGTACACGGTCCACGTAATCACGAGGAACTCCGCCGGCCTCTGGCAGAGCGAAGCCGACGCCACCGCCTCACGCACCTGGACCGTCGACCCGGCCTTCACCCGACTTCGGATCAACGAGGTCCTGGCCGACAACGAGACGGCCGTCGAGGCGGGCGGCCTGTATCCCGACGCGATCGAACTATACTACGATGCCGCACCCGGCTCGCCTGCCCTCGACCTCGAAGGCTACGGCCTGACGGACAACCGGGACGTGCCGGGCAAGTTCGTCTTCCCGACGGACGCCAAGATCCAACCCGGCAAGCACCTCGTCTTGTACGCCGACGAAGACCTCGGCAACCCGGGCACATGGCTCGGCTTCAGCGTCAAGGCCGACGGCGACGACGTGTGGCTGTATGAGCCCGGCGGCGTGACGGTGGTGGACTCGGTCACGTTCGGCATCCAACTCGCCGACCGGTCGATCGGCCGCGCCGGTCCCGACGCCGCATGGGCCCTGACGGACCCGACCTTCGGCGCCGCCAACCAGGCGGTCCGCACCGGCGACGCCCGGACGCTGGCCATCAACGAGTGGCTCGCCGACGGCGACGTCCTGTTCGTCAACGACTTCGTCGAGATCTACAACCCCGACCCGCTGCCCGTCGGTCTGGGCGGGCTGTACCTGTCGGACAACCCGGGGCCCCGGCCCGACCTGTACGAGGTGCCGGCCCTGAGTTTCGTCGAGGGCGGCGCGATGAGCGTCTTTGTGGCCGACGACGATCCGGGCCAGGGCGCCGACCACGTCAACTTCAAGGTCTCGCCGTACCAGGGCCTGCTCGGCCTCTTCGACTCAGCCCTCGCATGCATCGACCAGGTCTACTATACGCCGCAGACCACCGACGTCTCGCGCGGCCGCACGCCCGACGGCGCAGACGCCTACGACTTCTTCCGCCTGCCGACGCCCGGCGTGGCGAACCCGGCCGACCCGACCGGCGAGACCACCGTGGTGGACCTCATCGGCTACACCGACCAGTGGCACTACGAGGAGTCCGGCCTTGACCTGGCAGCCGCCTGGCGAGGCACGGCGTACGATACGGCCGCCCCGGGCGACGGGTCGCTGTGGCAGACGGGCGCGGCCGTGCTGCACATCGAGAACGACGCCCTGCCGGACGAGCCGGGCACGGGCGCGCCGCCCCCGAAGAACACGCTCCTGGCCGATCGCGGCGACGGCAAGCCCTACAACACCTACTACTTCCGCATCACCTTCGACCTGGGCACGGTTGACCCCGACGACGTCACCGCCCTGAACTTCACCACGCTCATCGACGACGGCGCCGTCGTGTACCTGAACGGTGAGGAGGTCCGTCGCATCGCCATGGCGGACCCGTGGCCGACGCCCGTCGATTTCAACAGCATGGCTTCCCGCTCTGGCGAGTGCGTATTCGAGACGTTCGTCATCGACACCGCCGAACTGTCCCCGGGATTGCTGACGAGCGGCGAGAACCTCCTGGCCGTCGAGGTGCACCAGGGCTCGACCGGCTCCAGCGACGTCGTCTGGACCATGAAACTCACCGCCACCGTCCACACCACGTCGCAGGAGGACCCTCTGGCGCCGCTCTACGACCTGCTCGACGACTTGCGGATTACCGAGATCATGTACGACCCGCAGGGCGGCAAGGACTACGAGTTCCTGGAACTGGCCAACACCGGCACGGAGGAACTCGTCCTCGCGGGCGTGCGGCTCCGCGACGGCATCGACTTCACGTTCCCCGAGATGACCCTGCCCGCCGGCGAGTACGTCGTCGTGGCACGGGACGTGGAGGACTTCCAGGGCCGCTACCCGGGCGTGGGCGTCGCGGGCCAGTGGGAGGGCGCCCTGGACAACGACGGCGAGAGGCTCATCCTGCAACTGCCCGATCCGTACGATGCGGCGGTCCTGCGGTTCGACTACGACAACGACTGGTACGCTCCGCTGACCGAGGGCGACGGCCTGAGCCTGGTCGTCCTCACGCCGAAGGCGCACCGGCGCACCTGGGACGAGCGTGGCTCCTGGCGGCCGTCGGGCGTGACGCACGGGTCGCCCGGCGCTGACGATCCGACGCCGGAGTACCCCGTCGGCGCGATCATCGTCAACGAGGTCCTCGCACACCAGGACCAGGCGACGGGCGACTGGATCGAACTATACAACGCCACCAGCCCCGGCACTCCGCGCATCGACTTGGCCGGTTGGTTCCTCAGCGACGACAGCGCCGACCCGCACAAGTACGAGATCACCGAGAGCGCATCCGGCGATAAGGTCCTTCTGCCCGGCGAGTACATCGTGTTCACCGAGACGGACCACTTCGGCGGCGCCTTCGCGCTGAGCGAACACGGCGACGACGTCTGGCTCTCGTCGGCCTCGGGCGCCTACGTCGAGTCGGCCGTCTTCGGCGCCAGCGACAACGGCGTCACCCTCGGCCGGCACACGACGAGCACCGGCGCGGTGGACTTCGTGCCCCTGAGCGCCCCCACCGCCGGGTACCTCAACGCCTATCCGAAGGTCGGACCCGTCGTCATCAGCGAGGTGATGTATCACCCCGAGGACGGCCAGGACGAGTTCATCGAACTCGCCAACATCAGCGGCGCCGACGTGCCGCTCTACGAGTCATTCGACGTGCCCGACTATGGGATCGTGGAGGCCCCCTGGAAGTTCACCGAGGGAATCAAGTTCGCCTTCCCCGCCGGCGCAACGCTGCCCGCCGGAGGACACCTGCTGGTGACCAGGATGGACCCGGCCGCGTTCCGCACGGAGTTCGCCATCGACCCCTCCGTCCCGATTTACGGGCCGTTCGAGGACGCGACCGCCCTGGAGAACGACGGCGAGACGGTCGAACTGTCAAAGCCGGGCACGCCCGACCACGGCACCGGGTTCTTCTCCTACGTCCAGGTGGACTCGGTGAGGTACAGCGACGGCGACGAGTTCGGTGACCCGTGGCCGAACGAACCCGACGGCAACGGGCCGTCGCTGGAACGGGTGGCGCTCGGCGACTACGGCAACGACGTGGTCAACTGGACGGCCAGCCCGGCCGACGGCGGGTCGCCCGGCGAGGACAACTCGACCGCACCGCCGCGCGTCGCGGAGGTCGTCCTGAACCCCCACGACGACCGCACCGTCCGCGGCGTGGGCGAGATCGACCCCAGCGCGCTGGGCGTCAAGACGGTCAGGATCAC
>CAYVAM010000026.1:0-33227 GCA_964449275.1 uncultured Anaerolineales bacterium | reverse complement strand
CGCTGCCGTCGAGCCTCCAGGACATGATCGGCGACCTCATCGAGGACCTCGAAGACTTCGACGAGGCGGCCGACGACGTCACCGGCGCGTGGGGCGGCAACATGCAGGTCGGCTGGGGCATCATGGACGGGCCAATCAGTTCGTACGCCGCCCTCGGCAAGACCGGCAACCAGTTGCCGAACGCCAGCGAGATGGGTGGCCGCAGCGGATCGGGCCGCCGCGGCCGGGCCACCGGGCAGATGGTCGGCGATGAGTCGCGCGGCTTGGAAGGCCGTCCGACGCCCGCGCGGCTGACGAACGAGCGGTACGAGGCCGGTACGCCGAAGGCCGACAAGCAACTGGACCCGCGCGGAGCCACCGGCGGCGGGAAAAAAACCGGCGGCGGAAGACGCGGACTCCAAGGCGGGACGCCCCCAGACTTCGTCAAGGACATGGACCGCCTGTCCAAGACCATCGCGATGCTGCGCGAGAAGGCCCAGCGGGTAGCCCGGCAGATCCAGTTCGGCGGGCGACCGCTCGGGGGACTCCAGCGCGCCCTGGAACTCATGAAGAGCGTCGAGCAGGATTACCGCGACCTGAAGTACGACGATGCGGCCCGCAAACGGAAGATGGCGCTGGAAGCGCTGCGCCAGGCCGCCAGCCAAATCGATCAGGCCGTCAGCCTGTCGCTTCAGAAGGCGCCTCACCTGCCGCCCGAGATGCGCGAGCGGATCCACGCCGGGGCCAGGCAGGCCCTGCCGGAAGGTTTCGAGGACATCGTCGGCGCGTACTACAAGGCACTTAGCCGCGACGCGGGAAAGTAGTGGCTCGTGCGAATAAAGACGAGACTCTCGATCAGCCTGGCGGTCGCCGTGACGTTTTGGGCGGTGGCGCCGGCGCTTGCTCAGCCGAAATGGCATGCGCCCGGATGGTTGCACCGCGCCGTGGTCAAAGTCGGCAAGGCGGGCAGTCAAGGCGTGGACACGGCAGCGGTGCGGATCCTGCACGCGGGCGCGGCGCGAGACGACGGCCGCGACTATCGCATCTTCAGCAGCGCCGGCCAGCCGGCGCCATACGAGATAACGTACCATGCTCCCGGGCGCGACACGCTGATCAGTTTCCGGGCCGCTGCACCGGGCGGAACGTTCTACATCTACTTCGGGAAGACCGACGCGCCGGCGGATCCGATGCGTGCCGTCGCGAAGCCGGGCACTGGGGCCGGACCGCCGCAAGCCGGGCCGGCGGCCGGCGGCTGGATTCCCCGCGCCGGCCTCGTCCTGACCACGATGCGCCGACCGGCCGAGGTCGAGAACCCGAAGACCGTCGAGGCGATGGCCACCCTCATCGCGCGGTCGCCCAGGCTCGACGGCGCCGCCTACCGCAGAAACATTCGCGACGGCGTCAACCCGTTCGGAGACTCGGACCACTTTATCAGCGTTTACCGCGGATGGATTCGCCTGCCGAAGGGCGGCAAGTACGGTTTCTGCACGGCGTCGAACGAGGCGAGTTTCTCGTTTCTCGACGGCAAGGAACTCGTGCACTGGCCCGGCCGCCACACCGAGCAGCGCGGCAAGTTCGGGCAGAAATCCGCTGAGGTGGAAGTGGCGGCCGGCCTGCACTACGTCGAGTACTATCACGAGGAGGTCCTGCTCTACCAGGTGGCGTTCCTCGGTTACCGTCCGCCTGGCGGGCCGCACCATGTCGGCATTCCTGACGGCTTCTTCCCGCAACCGCACCGGGCCGGCGTCGTGCGGTACGAGCGAGAGACCGCGCGGCCGACCGTCCTGCCACGGGTTGAACTGGCGGACAGCGTCTGGCCGCGGCAGCGGCCGTCCGGCCAGTACACGCGGTACCGATTTGCGGCCGATGCGGGAGGCGACGCGCCGGATCTCAAGGGCTGGTCCTTCCGGTGGGAGTTTGGCGACGGCCAGGCGGCAAACGGGCCCAAGGCGGATCACGTGTATCTTGCGACCGGCGGCTATGACGTAAGACTGACCGCCACCGCGCCCGATGGGGCAAAGGTGGAGCGGCACTGGCCGCTCGCCGTGTTTCCCATCGAGCATCTTGCCGAGGGATTCAAGGAGGGCAGGCGGTCGGATTACGCCCCGATCGTCTCGCGCTACGACCGCGCGAAGTTCGGCGCGGCCACGCTTGCCGAACTGGTGCGATTCTTCGACGAGATGGCCATGCGGACCGGGGCGACGGCGGCCGCCCGGGATGTCCTGAGCCGAGCCGGCGCGGCCGACGAGGACCGGCTCGATGCGCACCTTGTCCTCGCCGGCGTCGGCGACATCCGAAGCGCCTGGCGTGCCGTCCCGGGGGCGAAGGCGGGCGAACATCTCGAAGCCGCGCTCGGGCTCGCCAAGACGCCGGCGAAAACACTCCGCGTCATGGCACGGCTTATCCGGCACGTCGGTGTGGACGCCTCCGACGTGGAGGAGGCCGAGAAACTGTACGCCCGGGCCGAGACGCTCGTCAAGCGTCAGGCGCTCGGCGGCCAGGCCAAGCGGGCCTTCCGCGACGCGTCGATCGCCATCGGCGACGCCCACCTGGCCGCCGGACGACTCGATCGGGCCGCACAGGATTACCGCACCGCCGAGGCGCTGGCCGAGCCCATCCTGCCGCAGACGGTGCGGGTCTCGAAGATCGGGGCCTATCCGGAGCGTCTCTCCCAGTTGATCGACGCCGGGAAACTGGACGGCGCGCGAGCCGTGATCGAGGAGTGGTACGAACAGTTGCCGTCGGACCTGCTGCGCGGCGAGGCGCTGTTCTGGATCGGCAAGGTGGAGAGCCTGCGTGGGGGTCACAAGGGGGCGATTCGCCCGCTGCGCCTCGCCATCGAGTTGGGCCAAGGCGCGGCGTTTGAGGCCGAGGCCCGATGGTTGCTGGCCGAGGCGCACCGCCACAGCGGCGACCGCGAAGCCCAACGGGCCGAACTCGTCGCGCTTCTCCGAAGCGGTCTGGCGGGGCCGTGGCGCGACAAGGCCGACGCTGCGCTGAAGGTGCTTCCAAAACCCTGACATAGAAGCGCGTATTACTACAACGCTATGTCAGTCTTTTGCGCGGTGGGTCTCCGCACCCACCGCGCAGAAAAGCGCGTTCTCCCGGGCTGGACGGCCCTTCACGCGGCGGGTACGGAGACCCGCCGCGCAAAGTAGCCTTGTACTACTATGACGGAGAGATGATATGGCGATAGCGGCTGTGTTCCGTTTTCGCGCGGCGCTGACCGCCGCCACGTTGGCGCTCGTGACGGCTGCGCCGGCGCCGCTGTTCGGCGCGGCCCGCAGCGGGCGTCCGCCTCGCCCCGTCCCCGCCGCCGAGAAGCCCATCGAAAAGGACCAGGCGCCGGATCCGAAAGCCAGCCTCCTTCAGAATGGCGATTTCGAGACGCCTTTCGCCGACGGCACCCACCCGGCTCACTGGCAGCAGGTGGACGACCTGGTGTTCTTCTGGACCACCGATCCCGGTGCGCCGGAGCGCGGCAAGGTCATCAAAATCGACACCGACGTGTATCAGAAGCAGGCGTACCGGTGGTGGGTCGAGCGGTTCGTTCGCGGCAAACCGCTGTCGCAGGCGCCGAAGAAGACGCCGACTTCGGGCGCCAAGTACGACACCATCGGAGGCCTGGACGGCGGGTGGTACTGGTCGGACTTCATCGAGATCAAAAAAGGCGGTGCCTATAAGGTGTATGTTGATGTCAAAGGGCCGGGGTGCCTGGTGTTCATGCGCGGTTACGAGAAGAAGGTACCCATCAGTTTCGGCGACGAAGAACCCGCCGTGCAGGAACAGTTCCGGCGGGCGCGCGGCGACCCGCTGACAGACAAGAACGGGCGGCCCATCAAGTATCGCCTGCGCTACCTGTACACCACGAAGTTCGCCGCCGGAGGGTCCGACCAGTGGCAGACGTACACCCACACCAAGCCGCGCCACCCCAACAGCCGCGACATCACCGAGAACGTCCGGTACATTCGCATCATGCTCTACCCGTTCTGGCCGGCGGCGACGTACTGGTTCGACAACGTCCGCGTCGTGGAAGTTGCTCCCGAGGCCGGCCAGGCCAAGCCGAAAGCCGACGAGGCCGACCTCGAAGAAGGCAAGGTCGTGCGCTGAGTTCGCCCGCGCGAGACTCGCGAGAATTCAGTGTTGCGGAAAGCCGGGAATATTTGTAGGATAAGAGTCGTATAAGGTGATGGTTTGTTTGTGCCCCGGTCGCTGTCATGGGGGTAGCGATGCGATCTGGCTGGCTCATGTCGGCGTTGGTTCTTCTGGCGAGCGTGTCGGCGGAACGCGGTGCGGTCGCGGCCGGCCGCGGCATCGTCAATTCCACCAAGACGACCGAACCGGCTCCCGACAACGCAGATGAACAGCAGAAGGTGAGTGCGATTAAGGCGGCCTACGCGGCGGGCAAGTACGACGAGGTCATCGCGGCCGCCACAACGTTTCAGCGGATTACAAAAGACGACAAACTCCGGGCCGAAGCGGGCCGCGTGGTGGCCGATTCCCTGCGGAAGAAGAAGGACTGGAAACGCGCCTGCTCGGCCTACATCATGTTGCGCGATCGCTTCCCCAAAGGGTCCGACGAATACTTCAAGTATCACGCCATGGCCGAGATTCTGCGGGTCTCCCCGAGGGGCGTGTATGGGCAGGCGGTCGCTCGTGACAGCGAATCAACCCCCAATCCTGGCCCGAAGGCGAGAAACTCAAAGCCGACAGCGCTTCGCGGCGCGAGACCTTTGAGCAACTCGTCAAGAAATTCGTGCCGCCCAAACTGTCCGGCCGTGGTGGCAGCGGCAGTAGGTGGGGCAGCCCGGGTTGGAAAGGCTCGGGCGGCGCGGGCGGAAGGGGTCTGCCGTAGCGGAAGGGCAGCGTGTTCGGGCAGCGCGACGGGTCGGAGACGATGCCGGCCGGCCGCAAGTGGCATGGGATGGTTCCGGTGAATTGTGGCGGAACCCGACGGGGTTTAGCCGCGTCCAAGTCGGGGAAGCCGTTTGCCACATCAGTTCGGGACGCGGCAAGACGAGAGCGGCGGGCAGCGCCGATTCCGGCTCCCAACTCGCTGCGGTCTGTGGAGGAGGAAACCATGCGGCGGGTAAGCCCTATCGTGGTGGTTCTGGTCCTTTGTGCGGGAGGCGCCCTGCCGGCAGCGGCAGGGGAACTTGGCATCCCGGATGATGCCCAGCGCGTCGCCGAGATTCAGGCACAGATGATGGCCGGCAACACGGACGAGGCCGTCAAGGCTGCCAGGGCGTTCGTCAAGACCACCAAGGACGAGAACTCGAAGACCGAGGCGATGCGGGTCATCGCCGAGGCGTTGAGAAAGAAAGGCGACTGGCGCGGCGCCATCGGCGCCTACCGCGGGCTGCGGGATCGTTTCGACAAGTCGTCCGACGACTACATCCGGTTCACCGCCATTGCGGACGTGATCGCCGGCTCGCAGAACGGGATCTACAAGGGCGGCGGCACGGTCAAGCCTGCCCCGGGCACGCAGGCGAAGAAACTCTCCGACGACGAGGCCCTGGACGCCGCGCTCGCGCTGCTCGCCAAGTCGCGATGCACGAGGTTGAAGTCGAGGGGCACGCAACTGCGGCGCACGCGCACGCCGCAGGACGTGATGAATGTGTTCCGGCTGGCGGCGGGCGAGGCCCGGGAGATCTTCCTTCTCGGCCCCAACACGCCGCCAGACGATGCCCGGGCCGTGGGCAAGATGGCCGCCCAGCGCCTGGCAAAGATTCACGCCCAGGTGACCGTCGTCCTTCAGAAGAAACTCCAAGGCTACCAGCAAAAAAAGAAGTTCCAGAACCCCTGGTCGTTCACGAACGTCGAGAAAAAGGATGTCAAGCAGACCCACCAGTTGTGCAAGGACATGGGTGCGGCAGAGAAGGAGTTCCAGACGGCCCTGTTCCACGTGACCGGCTCGGGCGAGTGGCTCGAGGGAGATTCGTTCCGCACCGAGAGCAACGATCGCGCCGCCGCCTACGAGCAACTGGCCGAGGCGTTCATCGTGCCGGCGTACCGAAGCATTTGGGGCTGGTAATCATCAGCCCCACGGCCGAGCAGCCTGTGCGGCTGTTGCGGGAAGCGAGGAACAAGCGCAGCAGGCAAGGTGCTTGCCGCGCTTTTTCTGTGGCCCCGGGCCTGGAACCGTCAGATGGTCATGGCCGCGAATCCGCCGTCCACGCGGACGAGCGTCCCCGTGACGAACCCGGAGGCCTTGTCGCTGGCCAGCCAGAGCACCGCGCCGAGGAGTTCCTCGGCCTCGCCGAACCGTTTCATCGGCGTGTGGGCCATGATCTTGGCGGTGCGCTCGGGGGTCAGGAGTTTGCGGTTCTGCTCGGCGGGGAAGAAGCCGGGCACGAGCGCGTTGACGCGGACGCCGTCTTCGGCCCATTCGCGGGCCAGAAACTGCGTGATTTGGTTCACGCCGCCTTTGGCCACACCGTACGTAAAGACCCTGGAGAGCGGCGGGCCGCTCGATGCGCTCGAGATATTGATGATGCTCCCCGATTTACGCTCGACCATTCCACGGCCGAAGACCTGGCACGCGAGGAACACGCCCTTCAAGTCCACGGCGATGAGTTTCTCCCACTCCTTGTCGGTGATCTCGAAGAACGGTGTGCCGGAGTTGACGCCGGGGGCGTTGATAAGAATGTCGGCGCCGCCCCAGGCCTCGTCGATGCGGCGGCAGGCGGTTTCGAGGTCGCTGCGGCTGGCGACGTCGACCTGGATGGCCATCGCCTCGCTGCCGGATGCCTGGATCTCATCGGCCTTCGTCTGAGCGGCGTCGAGGTTGAGGTCCAGGACGGCAACCTTGGCGCCGGCGCCGGCCAGCGCGCTCGACATCGCCCCCGCCAGAACGCCTCCGCCGCCGATGACGGCCGCACGCTTGCCGTCCAGGCCGAACATCTGCGTCAAATACGCTGCAATCGCCATCGTCGCGTCTCCTTTGCGCTGGCAGGTTCGTGCGCGGGCGGGTGGCATGGCCACGCTTGCGTGGCCATGAGGTGTGCATAGCACCTGTGCACATGGCCACCCAACCACGGGTGGCCATGCCACCCGATCACTCCTTCGCTTACCGAGTCTCAGGAAAGCACGCAGTGTACAGCGGTCGGCCGGCGATGCAAGGGTTTCCGCGCGTCTCCAAAACCCTTGCATCCGGGGGCCGCGCTGGTAGCATACCCGCGCACATTCAGGCCAACCTGACGCCAGAAAAGGAGATGTGTGGTGGCGGCAAACGATCCCCAGAAGGTCATGCGAGACTTCGAGCCGACCTGCGAATACTTCGTCGGCATCGATTCCGACGGCTGCGCCTTCGACACGATGGAGCCGAAGCAGAAGGAGGTTTTCTGCCCGACCACCATCTGGAAGTGGGACCTGATGGCCGTCTCGAAGTACGCCCGCGAGGTCTGGCTCTTCGTCAACCTCTACTCGAAGACCCGGGGCTGTAACCGTTTCCTGGCCCTTCAGTACGCTATGGACTTCATTCGCGAGCGTCCCGAGGTCCGGCGCCGGGGCGTCGCCGTACCCGACATGGCTGAACTGAAGGCCTGGATCGGGCGCGAGACGAAACTCGGCAACCCGGCGCTGGAAGCGGAAGTCGAGGCCACCGGCAACGCGGAACTGGCGCGGTGCCTGGACTGGTCGGCCACCATCAACGAGACGGTCGCGAAGGTCGTCAAGGGCATCCCGCCGTTTCCCGGCGTGCCAGAGAGCCTGGAACTGCTCTCGGGGAAGGCCGACATGATGGTCGTCTCAGCCACGCCGTGCGAGGCCCTGGAGCGCGAATGGAAGGAGCACGGCATCGCCGATCACATGGCGGTCATCGCCGGCCAGGAACTGGGCAAGAAGTCGGAACACCTCGCGCTGACGGCCGGCGGCAAGTACCCGCCCGAAAAGATCCTGATGATCGGCGACGCCCCCGGCGACATGAAGGCCGCCAAGGCCAACGACGCCATGTTCTTCCCCGTCAATCCCGGCCACGAAGAGGAGAGTTGGGAGCGGTTCTACCAGGAAGCCGGGCCGAAGTTTCTCGCGGGCGAGTACACCGCCGCGTACGAAGCGGAACTGATCGCCGAGTTCGACAAACTCCTGCCCGAAACGCCGCCGTGGCAAACGTAGGCCGTGGCGTGCCGCGGCTTGGATCTGTCGAGCCGGACGCGGGAGCGTCCGGGGGTTCAGCCGCGGCGCGCGATGTGTATGCCACGGCCATGACGACGTTCCCCGACGCTTCCGCGTCGGGCTCGGGGACGTCGGCCTCTTTTTTCGCGAGACATGGACGGCACAGGTGCCTGACGTGCGCCTCATTCGCCCAGCGCTTCCAGCAGGCTATCCACCGCCGCCCCGACCGCGCGGTCAACGCTCTCGGTCGTGTAGCCGCCGATGTGCGGCGTGGCGATGACCTTCGGATGGAGGATGAGGGGGTCGTCTCCGGGCGGCTCATTCTCGAACACGTCGATGGCCAGGCCGGCCAGGCGACCGTCGTCCAGGGCCGCCAGGACCGCCCGTCTGTCCAGGAGACTCGCACGGGCGGTGTTAATAAGGTAGGCGCCGCGCTTCATGGTCCCCAACACCCGGGCGTCGATGAGTGGTACCCCGCCTTCCTGCGCCGGGCAGTGGAGGCTGATAAAATCGCCCGCCGCCAGCACGTCCTCCAGCGGCGCCAGGCGGACCTCCTCGGGCGGCGCCGCCGCGGGATAGGGGTCGTGGGCGATCACGTCCATGCCGAGGCCGCAGGCCATCCGGGCCACCTGCGTGCCGATCCGCCCGCAGCCCACGAGCCCCAGGACCTTGCCTTCGAGTTCGACGCCTTTGCGACGCTGCCAGTCGGCGGCCTTCAGATGCGCGTCGCTGAACGGAATCGCCCGGGCCTGGGCCAGGAGCAGGGCAATCGCCAGTTCTGCCACGCCGCGCGAGTTCGCGCCGACGGCGGGCAGGACGGGGATGCCCAACCGCCGCGCGGCCTCCAGGTCAACGTTGTCCATGCCGACGCCGTTGCGGGCGATGGCCTTCAGGGCTCCCGCGGCGGCCTCCAGGACGCGGGCGGACACTTTCTCGACGCCGGCGAGGTACCCCGCGCAGCCCGGGAGTTTCGCAAGGAGTTGGGCCTCGTCCGGCTGGACGCCCGGCGTGGAGAAGATGACCTCGCAACCTGCTTCGGTAAGCCTCTCTAGGGCAGGGTGGCCCGACCGGGTGAGGGAGCGGGGGGTGACGAGGACTTTTTTCATGGTGCGGCCCCCTATGCCATGGTGAGGCCCGCCGGGCAAGCCCGGCGGCTAACTGTCGCGCGCCTTTGAGTTGTAGGCCGCGGCGCGCCGCGGCCTACGGGCACGTTCGCGTTAGTGGTGGAACAGCCGCAGGTTCGAGAACGCCATGACCATGCCGTGTTCGTCGCAAGCCGCAATGACGACGTCGTCGCGGGCGGAGTTGCCGGGTTGAACGACGTACTTGACGCCGGACTGGGCGGCGCGGTCGATGGAGTCGCGGAACGGGAAGAAGGCGTCGGAGGCGAGGCTGATGCCGTCCATCTTCCCGATCCAGTCGGCCCGCTCCTGGGCTGAGAGCGGTTTCGGCGCGGGGTCGAAGGCTTCTTTCCACGCCCGCTCCTCGAGCGGCGTCGGGCGCTGGAGCAGGTACTGGTCGATGGCGTTGTTCATCTCGGCCCGCGAGAGGCCGTCCTTGAACGTGGCGTCGAGGATGCGGGGGTGCTGGCGGAGCCACCAGACGTCGGCCTTCGAGCCCGCCAGCCGCGTGCAGTGGACCCGCGACTGTTGGCCCGCGCCGATGCCGATGGCCTGGCCGCTTGCGGCGAAGGCCACCGAGTTCGATTGGGTATACTTGAGTGTAATGGAGCCGACAACCAGGTCGCGCACGGCCTCGTCCGGCAAGTCCTTTCTCTCGGTTACGACGTTCTTGCACAGTTCGGGGCCGAAGAGGGCAGCGTTGTGGGTTTGTTCCAGGTAGACGCCGTACACCATGCGTGTCTCGGTCTCGGGCGGTTCGAAGTCGGGGTCCATCGCCAGGACGAGGTACTTGCCGCCGCGCTTGGAGCGGAGGACCTCGAGGGCGTCGTCGTCGTAGGCGGGTGCGATGCAGCCGTCGGAGACCTCGCGGGCCAGGAGTTCGGCCGCCGTCCGGTCCACCGTGTCGCTGAAGGCGGCGAAGTCGCCGAAACTCGACATGCGGTCCGCCCCGCGTGCCCGGGCGTAGGCGACGGCCGGCGGCGAGAGGTCCGCCATGTCATCCACGAAAAACGCCTTCTTCTCGGCGTCGGACAGGGGCGCCGTGACGGCGGCCCCGGCCGGGCTGACGTGCTTGAACGACGCCGACGCCGGCAGGCCGAGGGCGCCTTTGAGTTCCTTGACGAGGGCCCAGGCGTTCAGGGCGTCGCACATATTGATGAAGCCGGGCGCGCCCGATAGGACCTCGACCGGCAGGTCGCCGTCGGGCATGAAGATGCGAGCGGTCTTCTGGTGCGGGTTCATTCCGTAGCGGAGGGGGATTTCGTTGGGCATGGGTTGCGGCCTTTCAACTTGGGTTCGTGATGACGCGCCGGGCGAGCCGGGCGGCTAACGGGTTTCATTGAGCGCTACGTGCCACGGGGCTACTTTCGCAGCGCTTGCGGGACGTACTCGGCGCACTTCCTCTCGGCGAAAATAGGTTCGAAGCGGGCGAACCGCTGAAGGCCGCCGACGAGCGGCACCGACGGCCAGTCGTCGCCGACGAGCGGACGGGCGTAGTCGAGAAAGCCGTCGGTGACGTCGCGGCGGTTCGGGGCGATCCATTCGTCGGGGAACTTTCGCTCGGAGTTCGCCATCTCCTCCAGGGGCACCTTGTCGTACCGGACGCGGTAGACGGCGCCGGGTTCGCGCAGGATGGTGGCCATCCATCCGGTGCCTTCACGAGCGGCGATGAGGGCGGCCTGGCGGCCGACCTTGTACGCTTCATCCAGGTCCACGGTGGAGGCGTAGATCATGTTATGACGCTGGTCGGTGCCGCAGACGTTGCACCGCGGCGAGCCGCGCACCGCCAGGCCCGCCTCGGCCAGGTAGTTGACGACCACCTGAGCGACGGTCGTGCCGCTGGCGGAGAATTGGACGTGGCCGAAGGAGTCGCGGCGTGCGCCGAGGTCGCCCACGTCAAAGCCTTCGCTCACGACCACGAGGCACCGGCCGCAGCGTTTCAGTTCGTCGTTGACGGCGTCTGCAAGTTGCTCCAGCGTGACGCCCGCCTCGGCCAGGTAGATGTGTAGCGGCATCCGCCGGTCGGGGTCGGCCAGCCGCGCGGCGGCGGGAATGAAACCGATCTTGCGGCCCATCGCCTGCATCACCAGCACCGGGTCGGCGGGCGAGGAGCCGGCGTTCTCTTCGTTCGCCCCCTGGACCGTCAGGGCCCAGTACCGGGCCACGCTGCCGTAACCGGGCGTATGGTCGATGAGTTGGAACTCGGAGTCGCCCACGTCGTTGTCGATGGTCTTGGGCACACCGGTGGCGACGAGGTCCAGGCCGCGCTCCTTGGCCAGGCCGGCGATCTTGTGCGCGGTGTCCATCGAGTCGTTGCCGCCCGTGTAGAAAAGGTAGCCGATGTCGTGGGCCTTCAGGACCTCGATGACGCGCTCGAAGTCCTCGTCCTGGCCCTCTTTGAGTTTGTAGCGGCAGGTGCCGATGGCGCCGGCGGCGGGCGTGGTGCGCAAGAGGGCGATCTCTTCGCGCGGCTGGGCCGAGAGGTCCAGGAGTTCCTCCTTCAGGACGCCCTCAATGCCGTGCCACGCGGCATAGACGGTGCCGAACGTCTTGGGGCTTGCGAAGCACGTCTCCACGACGCCGCGCACCGAGTTGTTGATGACCGGGCTCGGCCCGCCCGACTGGGCGACGATGACGTTTGGCGGAGTCGCCATGTTGGTTCACTCCTTCTCGGACATCAGGCGGTATAACGTCTCGCCGGCGTGATCGACAAGCAGAATCCCTTCGTCCTGGCGGCCGATCCATTCGGCGGCGCGGACCTCGCGCGGGTCCAGGTAGCCGAGGTTGATGCGGTCGCACCGCTCCTTCGGGATGCCGGTGGCGAGGGTGACTTTGATGCGCGGCTGCTCGACGCCGCCTGCGTACGTGCCGAGGCCTTTGACGTGCGTGGAGTGGGCCATGACGCCGCCGGGCACGCCGGTGAACTTGTCCATCTGCTCCCGGAAGTAGTCCAGGCAGTGGTAGCCGATTCGGTCGAGGATGTGGCCGTGCGTGTACGAGACTTCGGTGATGTGCGGGGCGTAGATGATGAGTTCGCCGCCGTCGGCGACGACCGGTTCCAGTTTGTACATGACCTTGCCGGCCACCCAGATGTCGTCGTACATCTTGGGCGCGATGCCGAGGACGCGCTTCAGCGGTCGATCGACGTACTTGATATGGACCTGGGCCGACAGGTCGGCGGCGGCGCTGAAGGCCTCCTTCGCGTCGCCGATGAAAAGGCCCTTCAGGCCCTCGCGCGTGACCACCATGTCGAAGTTCGTGATCGGCAGGTCCACCAGTTCGACGGCCCGGTCGATGACCCGCCTCACCACGGTGTCCTTGACGCCGTTAATCTTCCAGTTGGTTACGAGCGCGCCGAGCCAGTGGGAGAAGTTGATGATGTCGGCCCCCGCGACGCCGGGGAACAGGTACTTGTGCCCGCCCGAAAAACCGACCACCTCGTGCGGGAAAGTCGGGCCGACGATCAGCAGGTGGTCGTAGTCGAAGAGTCGGCGGTTCAGTTCCACGGGCACGTCGTGGGCGTAGAGGCCCTCGCTCAGGGCGCCCATCTCCTCGGCCGAAAGGGTGGCGATGGTGGTGAGGGCATCCGGGTTATCCCACTCGTGGTTGAAGATGCCCACGTCGCCGTATTGCTCGCGGCGCTCCTGGGCGTCCATCTCGAGCATCGCCAGGGTCTTCGCATCGGGCATCGGCTGGTGCGTGCCGAGGGCGATGAGGAAGTCGATCTTCGCGACGCGGCCGAGGAGCAGGTCGCACAGTGTCCGGAACATGAGGCCCACCGGCGCGGTCCGCGTCGAATCGGGAATCAGCGCCAGCACCCGCTTCCCGTCGAGCGGCAGGTCCGCCAGCGCCTGCCGGCAGACCTCCCGGACCTGGGTGTCGGACAGCACGCCTTCTTTGTGGCCATGGCTGATGATCACGGCACGTCCTCCTGACCGCCGGCGCGTGCTGCTATGGAAAACGCCAAGCCCTCCAGCGCCGCAGCGACGTCCGGGTCCGGCGCGGCCAGTTCGACGGTCGTCTCCGGAAACTCGCGACGGACGGGGTACCTGCGGCGGAGTGACGTGAAGTAGTCGCCTCGCTGCCCGGCCGGCGTCCGGAGCATTTCCCGCAACCGCGCGTCGTCGGCCTCGATATCGTACGCCGCTGCGATGGCGCCGCCAACCGCTTCGTCCACCGTCAGGCCGGGGGGAAGGGCGACGCGCGGATGGGCGGCGGGCGGCATCAGCGGCGTCGGGTCCCATTCGCGCTGGAGCCCGAAGTGGCGGCAGAGCGCCTCGACGACCATCCGCGTGCCGTTTACTTTTCCGTCGTAGGAATAGCCGGCGATGTGCGGCGTAGCCAGGTCCACGCGGCTGAGCAGTTGGGCGTCGATATTCGGCTCGTTCTCCCACACGTCCAGGACGACCGGGCCGATGGATCCGGAGGCGCTGGCGGCCTTGAGCGCCTCGCTGTCGGCCACGGTGCCGCGCGACGTGTTGAGCAGCGTCACGCCGCGCTTGAATCGGCCGAGCAGCGGGTCGCCGATCATGTGAAACGTCGCGTCGGGTCCCTCACGCGTTAGCGGCACGTGCAGCGTCACGACGTCGGCGTCGGCCAGCGCGTCGATGGGCACGTAGCACGGGTCGCGGGTCCGGCGTGCCAGCGGCGGGTCGTTGCGAAGGACCGTCATGCCGAGCCCTTCAGCCATACGGGCCAGGCGCCCGCCGACGTTGCCGACCCCGACGATGCCGAGCACCTGCTCGGTCATCCGGATGCCTTGGCGCCGGGCCAGGACCGACAGCGCCGCGAGCACGTACTCCGCCACGCTGCGCGCGTTCGACCCCTGGGCGCTGGCAAATCCAATGCCGCGCGAGGCAAGGTATTCCAGGTCGACGTGGTCGGTGCCGATCGTCGCGGTGGCGACAAAGCGGACGCGGCTGCCGTCGAGCAACGGGGCGTCCACGCGTGTGACGCTTCGGACGAGCAGGGCGTCGGCGTCGGTGACGGCCTGCGGCGTGATGCGGTCGGCGGGAAGGGCGTGAGTCCGGCCCAGGGGACCGAAGGCGTCCGCCAGCAGCGGGATGTTCGCGTCGGCGACGATCTTCACGCGAGTGCCCAGGGACAAATCAGGACGGATCGGTCCAGTGCGTGTGGAAGGCGCCCTTGCGGTCGGTCCGTTCGTAGGTGTGGGCGCCGAAATAATCTCGCTGAGCCTGGGTCAGGTTCTGAGGCAGCCGGGCCGTGCGATACGAGTCGATGTACCCAAGGACGGACGAGAGGCCCAGGACCGGCACGCCGGCCGTCATCGCCTCGGCAACGACTTTCCGCAGGGCCCGCGTACGGGCGTTGATGATCTTCGCGAACTGCTTGTCCACGAGGAGGTTGGCCCGTTTGGGGTTCCGCTTGTACGCCGTCGCGATCGGGTCCAGCAGTTTCGACCGGATAATGCACCCGCCTTTCCAGATACGGGCGATCGCCTCGAGCGCCAGGTCGTAGTCATACTCGTTCGAGGCCGCACGCAGCAGCGCCATGCCCTGGGCGTAGCAGGAGGCGACGGCCACGTACAGCGCGTCGCGGCAGGCCCGGATGAACTGCGTCCGGTGCATGGACGCGCGGTGGACGCGCGGCCCCTTGAGGATCTTCGACGCCGCAACACGCTCGTCCTTGAAGGCGGAGAGGATGCGGCCCTCGACGGCCATGTCGATCGTCGGGACCGCGACGCCGAGGTCCAGGGCATTCTGGCTGGTCCACTTGCCGGTGCCTTTCTGGCCGGCCTTGTCGAGGATGACGTCCACGAGCGGCTTGCCGGTGAGGTCGTCCACGCGGGCGAGACAAGCCGTAGTAATCTCCATAAGGTACCCGCCGAGTTCGGCGTTGTTCCACTTGCCGAAGGTCTGGCTGGTCTCGGCGGGCTTCATGCGGAGTACCGCCTGTAGGATGTCGTGGATCTCGGCAATGCACTGCATGATGCCGTACTCAATGCCGTTGTGGATCATCTTGACGTAGTGGCCGGCGCCGCGCGGGCCGATGTACGTGCAGCAGGGCCCGTCCACCTGAGCGGCGCATTTCTCGAGGACGTTCTTGACGAGAGAGTAGGCCTTCTTCGACCCGCCCGGCATGATGCACGGGCCGTGCAGGGCGCCTTCCTCGCCGCCCGACACGCCGGTGCCGATGTAGAGGATGCCGTCTCTGGCCAGGTCGTCGAGGCGCCGTTCCGTGTCTTTGAAGAACGAGTTGCCGCCGTCTATCAGAAGGTCGCCTTTCTGAAGATGCGGACGGAATCGCGCGATCATGGAATCGACGGCCTCGCCGGCCTTGACCATCAGGATGATTTTGCGTGGCCGCTCCAGGACGCTGCACAGTTCCTTCGGGCTGTAAGCGCCGACGATGTTCCTGCCTGCTGCCTGGTTCTCGATGAACCGCGTGACCTTGGCAACGGTTCGGTTGAAGACGGCGACCGAGAACCCGTTGGTTTCGATGTTGAGGGCGAGGTTCTCGCCCATGACGGCCAATCCGACGACGCCGACCTGTTGTTTTGCCATGTTCGCAGTCTCCCTGAGCGTTTGCTGTTTCCCCGTCCGGTCACAACCGCGCCGTGGCGCCGACCGCAGGGGTGGGTATTCTATCAGCACGTTACCGACTGTCAAGATAACGGGCGCCGAAGGTCCCCGCAGCGCGACGCGGCACTTTTGCGCCGATGACGCGGGCGCGCCGGCGGGCCATAATTCTAAGGCCAAGCGGCGGCAAAGTTGCCGATATATAGGGCGAGCGGGAAGAGGGCGAGACTGGCTCCGTGTTGCGACACATCCTAACAGTCGAAGACCACCCGGCAACCGGTTGGTGCGAGGGCTGCACACGTCGTCATCCGGGGTCCGGAACGCCGGCGGGGACGTCCAGAGTTGCAAAGGGGCCGTGTGATGATTGCATCGGCCACGCGTGAGATGCAGCCGTTGATCCCGCCATGGGGAAGCATCATCCTGGTGGGCGTCGGCGTGGTGTACCTGGTGCTGGGCACCCGGTGGCCCCGTCTGTTCAACGTGTTGAGCATGACGTTTCTGGGATGCGTCGCCGGGATGGTGCTGTCGTCGTGGATTGCGCTTCCCCAGCCGCTGGTCATCGTGATCGGCGGCGTGCTGTTGGGCGGGCTGAGCGCGTTTTTCCGAAACGTGGCGCATGCCGCTCTGGGCGCGGTGATCCTGGCGGCGGTGCTCTCGACGCTGGTGGCGAACTGCCTGGGCGAGGGCGGATATGCCTCGTATCTGGTCCTGAACCTCTCGGACAAGAGTTACTCAACCCAGTGGCCCGGACCGAACCTGGCGCGCGACCCGGTCCTGGCCGCCTCCCTGACGGGACTGCTTATCGGCGCCACGGTGGCCGTCCGGTGGGCATGGTTCAGCCGCCGTCTGGTCACGTCGGCCCAAGGCGCAGCGCTGGTCCTCGTCGGGCTCGTTAGACTGATTCCGGTCATTGGCGGCGCCGGGCGAACGTCGCCGGCGGCCGAGTATCCCATGACGCTGAGCGCGTGCTGGCTCTGCCTGGTGGCCATCGGTCTGGTCATCCAGCGGGCACTGGAGCAGCGCGACGAGCAATGGGACAGGGAAGACGAGAACATGCAGGAGGGGATCTAGGCGGAGGGTCCAACCATGGTGGCGCTCGAGAGCGCGGCGGCAGCCCTGCCGGAGGCGGCCAAGCCGATAGCCGAACTGTTAGCGGAGCCGTGGAAGAATCTGCTGGAGTACCACCCGCTGGCGGCAGCGGTGCTCGTGATACCGGTGGGCATTGCCTTTCTCCTGTACGGCTTCCGATTGTACCGGTGGCTGGTCGTCATCGTTTACGTGGGCATCGGCGTCGTGCTCGGCATGGCGGCGGCCCTGTACCTGGATTTCAGTCAACCGGTAGGCATCATGGCCGGAGCGATCGTTCTGGGTGTGCTGGCTTGGCCGCTACATCGAGCCGCGTGGGGGGTGCTGGGTGGGATTATCTTCGCGGTGATTTTCGTAGAGGTCGCCGACGTGATAGGCATTAAAGGGGGCACGCCGCTCTTTCTGATCGGCGCCGTGGCGCTGGTTGCCGGCATTGCCTTGACGGTGCTTATCATGAAGCCGCTTATCGTGGTCATGACGTCGCTGGTGGGTGGAACGTTCCTGGCGCTGGGGGCGCTGAGCCTGACGACGCTGTGGCCGACGCTCGGCGGCCCGGTGGATAGGGTGATCGAAGCGCGGCGGTACGTCCCGGTCGTCATCGTGCTGCTCTTGGCCGCCGTCGGGTCGATCCTGCAACTCCTCGACACGAGCGAGACCAAGAAGAAGAAAAAGAAGAAGAAAAAGGCGGAAGACGACGAGTAGCCCGCGGTTGCTCTGCCGCGACGCTTTCGAGGCCGGGGACTGTCAGGTGAATTCCTCGGCACCGTGTTCGTCGCCGTAGGCGCCGATCCAGATGTCCTTGAGGTGCAGTTCGACCTCCGGCTGGCGCGGGTTGTAGTCCGACGCGCGGCAAGTGAATGCAATGCCGCATGAGCCCGCCCGGCCCAGAGCGTCGGCCAGTTCTCCCATGCCCCATCCGAGGACGCGTCGTGCGCGCCCCGCGTCGGTCACGTACACCGTCAGGTGGTCGCCGCGCCGTCCGATACGCTGCGGCGTGGATGCCAGCCGGACCCGACGGCTCGCAAAAACGGCGCGCGGGTTGCCGGCGCCGAACGGCCCGAGGCGGTCCAGCAGCCGAGCCGTCCCAAGGTCCACTTCCGCCGGGCTGATCTCGGCGTCCACCTTCAGGCGAGGTGTAAGGTCTTCCGGAGTCAGCGTCTTTGCGGCGTGTGCGAGGAAGGCCTCACGGAACGGTCCGACCGATGCTTCCTTCAGACGCACGCCGGCCGCCATGGCGTGGCCGCCGAAGTTCGTCAGGTGCCGGCGGCAGGCGACGAGCGCCTCGAACAGGTGGAATCCGGGGATGCTGCGTCCCGAGCCCTGGGCGCGGCCGTCGGCGGTGCCGATGAGGATCGTCGGGCGATGGTGTTTCTCGACCAGGCGCGACGCCACGATGCCGATGACGCCGGCGTGCCATCCTTCGCCCGCCAGGACGATGGCGGCGTCGCGCTCGGGCCGGAAGGTGTGGGCGACTTGCTCCTCGGCCTCCTCAAGGATCTGCTTTTCCACGTCCTGCCTGCGGCGGTTCTGGCGGTCGAGTTCCCTGGCGATGGCCATGGCGGCATCGGGCCCGGCCGTGGTGAGCAGTTCCACCGCTTCGCGGGCATGGCCGAGGCGTCCGGCGGCGTTCAGACGCGGACCGATCACGAATCCGATGTGATGAGCGTCGATCGGCTTGCCCTGGAGGCGCCCCACCTCACGCAGGGCCACGATGCCGGGATGCTCGCCGGCCGCCAGCGCGCGCAGGCCGAAACTCGCCAGCACGTGGTTCTCGCCGACCAGGGGCACGACGTCGGCGATGGTGCCGAGGGCCGCCATCCCGGTCGCCGCGACGAGGAACTCGCGGAAGGCGTCGCTGACGCGGTCGCGGTCGCTGAGTCTCTGGCCGATCGCCCACGCCAGTTTCAGCGCCACGCCCGCACCGGCCAGATCCCGGAACGGGTACGGCGAACCGGGAAGTTTCGGGTTGACGAGTACCAGGGCCGGAGGCATGCGGTCGGGATCCGGCTCGTGATGGTCCGTGACGATTACGTCGAGGCCGAGTTCGTTTGCCCGGACCACCTGCTCCTGCCCCGAGATGCCGCAATCGACCGTCACCAGGACCCGCGCACCCTCGGCCGCCAGACGCTCGACCGCCTCCGTGTTAAGGCCGTAGCCCTCTTCCAGGCGGTGGGGCACATAGACGCGGACGTTGGCGTCGGCCAGCCGCAGCGCCTTCCAGAGGATGGCGGCCGCCGTGATGCCGTCCACGTCGTAGTCGCCGTAGATGACGATGGGCTCGCCACTGCGCGCTGCCGCGACGAGCCGGTCGGCCGCTTCCGTAGCGCCCGGCAAGGTGTCGGGGTCGTGGAGTTGCGTCAGTTGCGGGTTGAGAAATGCTCGCGCTGCGTCGGGCGTCTCGTATCCGCGCTGGCCGAGGACCTGGGCCACGATCGTCGGCATGCCGAGCGAGTGGGCGAGACTTGCGGCGCCGGAGAACGCCGGCCGGATCGTCCACTGCTTGGCCATCAGGCTTGCCCTGCCTCGTCGAACCCGACGCGGCGGAGGAATTCCTTGGCGCCGCGTTCGATCCACTTGCCTTCGAGCCGTTGCTGCACCGCTGTCAGGAAAGGCGCGTTGCCGGCGTCGGTCTCGGACGTCGGGTTGACGTGGTGGTAGTCGGCGCGGTTGGTGATGGCCCGGCCGAAGCCCATGCGGGCCATCGCCTGGGGAAACTCGAAGAAACCCTCGTCGGTGGGATTGGTCCGGGTGTTCCAGACCCAGACGCCGATCTTGTCGAACAGTTCCCGCACCGCCGGTCGGACCGGCGCCAGGCCCTTGCCGCTGCGCCCCGGGCCGATAACCATGATGGCGACGTCGGCATCGGCAGCCCACAGGTAGGCGTTGCCTTCGACCAGAAGGTTCTCGGCCGCCGGCACCGACCGGCGCAGGGCCATCAGTCCCGCCGTCAGGCCGCGCGCTTCGGCCAACAGGACGGTCGCGCTTGCTGCGCCGGCGCTCAGGAGACGCTCCATTTCCGGGTCGTCGGCCAACGCATCGGCCTGGAGCACGACGTGGCCGGCCTCTTCGAGGATGGCGGCATGGGCTTGGCGGATCTCTTCGGCCACCCGGACCCGCGCGACGTGCCAGCCACCGAGTTCCCCGAGCAGCATCTCGGCGACGGAGGTCTTGCCGACGCCGGGCGAGATGCCTGCGATGCAGATGACGGCCATGGCGTCTCCGAAGATGGGGGTTTTCACCGAGCACAGTTTAGCACGCCGGCCGCGGATGGCAAGAGGGGAGGGGCCCCCGAGAAAGGTGAGTGCGCTGTCCGGGCGTGGGCGTCATGCTGGACAACCGTGGGCCTCCGATGGTAAAGTATACTGGCGGATGTGGGGTCGTATGGTCGCGTCACGGAACGGGGACGAGCATGACCACGGTTACGGATCAGGCGCTTGAAGACTTCGTGCAGGCCATTGTCCAGGAGGTTGATCCGGAGCAGATTTACGTATTCGGGTCCCGTGCTCGTGGCGACGCGCGGCCGGACAGCGACGTCGATCTGCTCGTGGTGGAACGGGAGCCGTTCGGGCCCCAGCGCAGTCGCTGGCAGGAGATCACGCGTTTGCTGAACCTCTCGGCCCGGATGCGGATGCCCGTGGACTTCCTCCTTTTCACCGAGGCCGAAATCGCGGAATGGCGGGAGTCCCTGAACCACGTCGTGGGCCGCTGCCTTCGGGAAGGACGGTTGCTCTATGAACGACCGTCGGTATGCACGGGGTGTGGGCAGCATACGTGAGAGAGGTGCTGCGTAAGGCTTACTCAAGCAGCTCCTCCAGGTATGAGATGGCCTTGGGCATGGCTTCGAGATGTTGGTCAAGGGCTCGTCCCAGCCGTACCCATAGCTTCTTCTCTTCGTCAAAGACGTTTTCGCCGTTCATCTGTAGGACCTTCTCTTGCTCCTTTCTGGAGACACACGAATCGCCCGTGCAGGTCGTCCGCAGTCCGTGTGGGGTTACTTGCACCATAGCCGAGCCGCCCTTTGCTTTGAGCGTTAGGGGTCCGCCGAGGAAGAGACTGCTGCTCGGCAACACGCCGAACCTGTGGAAATCGTGGATGCGCACGCGGTAGAGCAGGTCGTACCGCGGGAGCCTTTCTTTGATCTGAGTTTCCAAGGCTTCTCGCGTGACACGCACTTCACCTTGCTTGGCCATCTCAAGCATGATCTCGATGGCGGCTCTTGCAAAGTAAACGGATGCAATGAGATACCGGAAACGGTCCTGCCCGGCAGGCATGTCCTTGGCTTGGCGAAGGAACAGCGATGCGCGCTTGAATTGCTCACGAACACCATCTAACCGGCGCGAGCGCGGTCGCTTGCGGGAAGGCTGGCCCGCGTCAGGGGCGGGTGAGGGTAGATGCGGGCTGCTCATGTCTGTCTCACGCGAAATACGCCACACCGCGCCGAAAAACTCTCAGGCCGTCGCCTTCTTCGCCCGCGCCGCGGCGGGTCCAGTGGGGGTGATGCCACGAGAGGACGTTGCGTTCGGGGTGCGGCATGAGGCCGAAGATGCGTCCCGTCGCGTCGCACAGGCCGGCGACGTCGCCGACCGAGCCGTTCGGGTTCCACGGATAGCCGGCGTCGGTGTTGCCGTCGGGGTCCACGTAGCGGACGGCGATCTGGTTGCCCTTTTCGAGGGTCTCGATGGGCATGGCGTCTCCGGGGACGAACTTGCCTTCGGCGTGGGCGATGGGCATGTCGAGCACGTCGCCCTTTTCGAGAAAGACGCAGCGGTTGGTATCGACGCGCAGGTGCACCCAGCGGTCCTCGAACAGGCCGCGATCGTTGCTCGTCAGCGTCGCCTTCTGAGCAAGCGTCACCCGGGCGCCGTCGGACCCCGGCAGCAGACCGCACTTGACGAGAACCTGGAACCCGTTGCAGATGCCGAGCACCAGGCGGTCGGCCTCCAGGAACTCCTGGACGACCTGCGCCAGGTGATGGACGATCTGGTTGGCGAAGATTTTGCCGGCGGCGATGTCGTCGCCGTAACTGAAGCCGCCGGGAATGGTCAGAATCTGGTAGTCGGCCAGGCGTTTCGGGTTCTCGATAAGGCGGTTGATGTGGACGCGCTCCGCCTCCGCGCCCGCTTGCTGCCAGGCAAACTGGGTCTCTTCATCGCAGTTCGTGCCGGCGGTGCGGAGCACGAGGGCTTTCACAGGCATAGGTTTTACCTCAACAGCGCGCGGCGGCCAAGGCCGCCGGCTAACGGGCTACCAAGCGAGCGGCGCGGCGGGCAAGGCCGCCGGCTAACGGGCTACCACGCCAGGGGCGCTTTCCACGCCTGACGCATTTGATCGCACGGTGCGTCGATGACGGTCTTGCCGCCGATGCCCGTCACAACGAGGCGGCCGGTGTCGGCGACCTCGCCGATGCGGGCGCAGGGGAGGCCGCCGAAACGTTTCTCGAAGTCGGCGGCGCGGTCGGAGGCAACCTCGACGAGGAATCGCGTCTGCGACTCGCTGAAGAGGATGTGGCCGTTGTCTTGGAGACCGTCCTGGAGCGGCACAGCCGCGAGCGAGAGGGCGAGCCCCAGGTCGGCTGCAAACGCCATCTCCGCCGCCGCCACCGCCAGGCCGCCTTCCGACAGGTCGTGGCACGCCCGGACGCAACCGTCCGCAACGGCGCCGTGCACGGCCTGGAAGATCCTCGGCGCGAGTTCGGTATCGACGCGCGGCACATTCTTGCCGATGGCCCCATGCTCGGCGTACCAGTGCGACCCGCCGCACTCGTCCTTTGTCCGGCCGACGAGGTACACCGGGTTGCCGACTTCTTTGAGGTCCATCGTGACGGCCCGGCCGACGTCGTCCACGATGGTCATGGCGCTGATGAGGAGCGTCGGCGGGACGAAGATCGTCCCTTCGTCGGTGGCGTACTCGTTGTTGAGGCTGTCTTTGCCGCTGATGAACGGCGTGCCGAAGGCCATCGCGACGTCGTAACACGCCTTGGCCGCCAGGACCAGTGAGCCGAGGCGGTCGGGCTTGTCGCAGTTGCCCCAGCAGAAGTTGTCGAGCAGGGCGATGCGGTCGGGCCGTCCGCCCACCGCCACGACGTTTCGGACGGCCTCGTCGATGCCTGCGGCGGCCATCGCATACGGGTCAAGGTCGCCGTACTTCGGGTTCATGCCGCAGCCCACCGCCAGGCCCTTTGCCGATCCGAGGATGGGCGTGATGACGCAGGCGTCGCCGGGCCCGTCCTCGCCGACGCCGACGAGCGGCTTGATGACCGTCTGTCCCTGGACCTCGTGGTCGTACTGGCGGATGACCCACTCCTTGGAGCAGACGTTCCAGGCGCCGAGGACCGCCAGCAGGTCGTCCGTGTAATCGTCCTTCGGGGGGATGTCCGGCTCGGGGTGGTCGGGCGGTTCCCAGACGGCGACGCCTTCGCGGCGCGGCACGCCGTGATGCAGGAAGTCCATGTCGAGGTCGCAGACAAGGTTGCCCTTGTACCGGAGCCGGAGGCGGCCGGTGTCGGTGAACTCGCCGATGACGGTGGCCTGAACGTTCTCGGAGGCGAACAGTTCCAGGAGTTCGTCCACGTTTTCTGGCGGGACGGCCAGCGTCATGCGTTCCTGGGCCTCGGAGATCCAGATCTCGGTGTACGTGAGGCCGTCGTATTTGAGTGGTACCTTTTCGATAGTGACCTCGGCCCCCAGGTCTTCGCCCATCTCGCCGACGCTGCTCGAGAGTCCGCCGGCCCCGCAGTCGGTGATGGCGGAGTACAGGCCGCGGTCGCGGGCGACGATGAGGGTATCGACCATCTTCTTCTCGACGATGGGGTTGCCGATCTGGACGGCGTGGCTGAACTCGTCGCCGGTGGTGTGGGTGAGTTCGCCCGATGAGAAGGTTGCGCCGTGGATGCCGTCGCGCCCGGTGCCGCCGCCGACTACCACGATGACGTCGCCCGCCTTCTGGTGTTTGAAGCAATCCTTGCGCGGCAGGAGGCCGATGTTGCCGCAGTAGACGAGGGGGTTGCCGAGGTACCGCTCGTCGAAATAGAGCGCGCCGTTGGCCGTCGGGATGCCCATGCGGTTGCCGTAGTCGCGGACGCCGCTGACGACGCCGCGCATGATCCGCCGCGGGTGCAGGACGCCGGCGGGAAGTTTGTCGGCCGGGTAATCCGGCGGGGCGAAGCAGAAGATGTCGGTGTTCAGGATCGGCTTCGAGCCCATGCCGGTGCCCAGCGGGTCGCGAATCACGCCGCCGATGCCCGTGGCCGCGCCACCGTACGGTTCCAGGGCGCTCGGGTGGTTGTGCGTCTCGACCTTGAAGCACACGCACCACTGGCCGTCGAACTCGACGACGCCGGCGTTGTCTTCGAAGACCGACACGCACCAGGGCTTTGCGAGTTCCTTGGTCGCCCGGACGATGGTGCTGGCCAGAAGGTTGTCGATCGTCTCGCCTGCGAAGGTGATGAGGCCCTTGAAGGTCTTGTGGACGCAGTGCTCGGACCACGTCTGGGCGAGAGTTTCGAGTTCCACGTCGGTCGGGTTGGCGCCGGCCTTGCGGTAATGCTCCTGGATGGCCTTCATCTCGGCCAGGTTCAGGAACAGGCCGCCGCGCTTGCTGATCGACACGAGTTCCTCGTCGCTCGCATCGCGCAGCGGAACGCGGATGAGGCGGAACTCGTAGGGCGGGGCGTCGCGGAAGACCGACTCGCCTGTTTCCTCGAACGCCACGTCTTCGACGACGGCGTTCGCCAGGATGCGCCGGGCGATGGTCTCGATGTCCCGGGGCGACGCGGCGCCCTGGAAGTAATACTTGCGGGCGGTGGCGCAGCGGTGGACGTCGATGCCCATGTCGCTGGTCGCCTGGAGCGTGCTGTTGGCCACGGGGTCCATGACGCCGGGTTTGCGGCGGACGATGACGGAGGGCCGCGGGTCGGACCCGCCCGGCTTGCCGTCCGACAGGACGTACTGCTCGACGACGGGGTCGGTCACGAGTTCGCGGGCGATGCGCTCAACGTCGGCTTTCGGCGCCGCGGTGTCGAGATAGAACAGGCGTGATGCTTCGACGGCCTCGACGCTCGTGATGCCGAGGTCACGAATCTGACTGAGGACGTCCTGGCCGTGGGCGTCGTGGGCGCCGGGCCGGTGTTTGACTTCGATTTGCCAGTCCATCGTTGAACGCTTTCTGTTTTTAGGTGAATTCGCGGTCGGCACGTCACGAAGAACTCGCCGGGCAAGCCCGGCGGCTAACCCGGGCTATTCGTACGAACTCGCCGGGCAAGCCCGGCGGCTAACCCGGGCTACTCGTACGAACTCGCCGGGCAAGCCCGGCGGCTAACCCGGGCTATTCGTACGAACTCGCCGGGCAAGCCCGGCGGCTAACCCGGGCTACTCGTACGAACTCGCCGGGCAAGCCCGGGGGCTAACCCGGGCTACTCGTACGAGCGCGCCGGGCAAGCGCGAGGGCTAACGCTGCGTGAGTCTATCGCGGCGGTCCTTGGCCTCGGCCAGGAGCGATTCGATTCGGTCGGCGTCACGCCGGTGCACGGCGTCGCAAACGTCGGCGAGGATGTCCTGGAAGCGTTTGATGGCCGCCGTGGTCTCGTCGGCATTGGTCAGCAGGATGTCACGCCACAGGACGGCGTCGCCGCTGGCGATGCGGGTCGTATCGGCCCAGCCGGGACCGATGAGCGCTTCCGCCTCTTGGGAGACGGCCCGCACCAGGACGGACGCGAGGACGTGCGGCAGGTGGCTGATCTCGGCCAGGAGCCGGTCGTGCGCCTCGGGGGATACCTGCCGGACGACCATGCCCAGGTCCTGCCACGTGGAGACCACGCGGACGAGGACATCGGCCGGCGTATGCTCGGTCGGCGTAACGACACACGTCGCTCCCTCGAACAGGTCCGGCCGGGCGTGCGTGATGCCGCGTTTCTCGCTGCCGGCAATCGGATGGCACCCCACGAACGTGCAGCCGTCGGGCATGAGGGGCTCCAGCGTGCGGACGACCCGGGCCTTGGTGCTGCCGACGTCGATGACGACGGCGCCGGGCTCGAGGACCCCCGCGATCTTCCTGAGGATTCCCTCGAACAGGCCGATGGCGGTGCCGAGGACCACCAGATCGCTGCCGCGCACGCCCTCGCACGGGTCGAGCGTTGCCTCGCCGGCGGCGCCGCGAAAGAGGGTTTCGTCAAGGGTGCTCTGACGGTGGCCGACGCCGACGATCCGCTTGGCCAGGTCGCGTTGCTTCAGCGCCAGACCAAGACTGCCCCCGATGAGGCCGGTGCCGATGATGGTAACTTGGTTCCAGAGCGTCATAAGCGGCGAGAAGGCTGGGGTCCACATCCTCTGGGTCAACGTCAGCAGACACACTCTAAGTGGCGTCGGCGGACAGGTCAACAGATTTTCGATCCGCCCGGCCGCACCCGCTGCAGACGATCGGCCGGCCCCGATCCGATCCAGACCTGGGCCGTCGGACCCTTCAGCCCTGCTGTGTGTCGGCCCACGGTCCCCAGACTGTAGCCTTCCCATTCGCCCCAAAGCCGGGTAATCTGTTCCTTGGCCAACGGTAGCCTCCTGTCTGTATCCGAAAGTTTCACAACCTTCCGAATAGAGTAGCGCTACTGTTGCCCTCAACCTCTTTCCCCGGAAATGGGCAGTGAACCTTTTTTTTGCTTGGAAAAGGGGTTGACAGCATTTGAAGGGCTGATACACTGCCGGGTCTCGGCGTAGAAAACCGCCGGTTTAAGCGACCGGCGAGGGGAGGGGTGTGCACAGCGGCCGGCGTCTCGTGGTTTTCGACCGGCGGTCGTCGTGGGGGATACATTGTCATTTTGCAACAGCGGCCGACGCAGGCGGCCAGGGATGACGCATGGCAGGTGAACGAATACGTATCCGCATGGAAGCATATGACCACCGCGTCCTCGACCAGAGTGCGCTCGAAATCGTTGAGACCAGCAAGCGGACCGGCGCCCGGGTCAAGGGGCCGATCCCGCTGCCGACGCGCATCGAACGCTATACGGTCCTTCGGTCGCCCAACATCGACAAAAAGAGCCGCGAGCAGTTCGAAATCCGCACACACAAACGCATCATCGATATCGAGGAACCGACGGCCAAGACCGTTGACGCGCTCAACAAACTCAATATGCCCGCGGGCGTCTTCATTAAGATCAAGGCTTGATGCATGCCGGCGATACTCGGAAAAAAAGTGGGCATGACCAGCGTGTACGATGACCAGGGCAGGCAGATGCCCGTCACGGTCATCGAGGCGGGGCCGTGCCAGGTGCTTCAGGTCAAGACCGTTGAGGCCGACGGCTACAACGCCGTGCAACTGGGATTCGGCGAATTGCCGGACCGCAAGGTCTCCCGACCCTTGGCAGGGCATGTCAAGAAGGCCGGCGCCCGCGCCAAACGCTTTGTCCGAGAGTACCGGACCGATGATATTGAGAATTACGAGCCCGGCGCCACCGTGACGGTGGCCGAGTTCGAGGGCGTTACGATGGTGGACGTGACCGGCGTTTCGAAAGGCCGGGGCTTTGCGGGGGTTATGAAACGCCACGGTTTCGCCGGACAGGGGGCCAGTCACGGCACCGAACGCAAGCACCGCTCCGCCGGCAGCATCGGCCGGGGGTCCGGCATCCCCGGTCGAGGGGTGGCCAAGGGGAAGCGCATGGCCGGCCACATGGGTCACAAGAAGCGCACCGTTGAGAAGATCAACGTCATGAAGGTCGATCCCGATGCCAATCTGCTCGTCGTCAAAGGCAGCGTGCCCGGCCCCAATGGCGGGTACGTCATGGTCCGAAGTGCCAGGAAGACCGGGCCGGCGAAGTCCTAGCCGAAGGAAGAAGACGAACCCACCATGATCGAGGTCAAGGTTTACAACACGGACGGCGGCGATGCCGGCCGCATTGAGGTCGATGAGGCTTGGTTCGGCGGCAAGGTCCGCATGGATGTGCTGCGTCTGGCGGTCCGCCGACACGAGGCGAACCAGCGTTGCGGCACCGCTGCCACCAAGAGCCGAGGCATGGTCCACGGCGCGCGGCGCAAGATCTTCCGCCAGAAACACACCGGCCGCGCACGCATGGGCACGATCCGCAACCCCATTCGTCGCGGCGGCGGCACGACCTTTGCCAAGAAGGCACGCGATTTCGACGTCGGGATGCCGAAGAAGATGCGCCGCCAGGCCCTCGACAGCGCCCTGCTCGCTCGACTGCTCGACGCCGAGGTCATCGTCCTGGACGGACTGGCGCTCGAGGAGCCTAAGACGCAGGAGGTGGCCAGGGCACTGAAAGCCGCCGGCGTCGAGCGATCGTGCCTGCTGGCCCTCCCCGCCGGGGAAAAAATCCTGTATAAGTCCGCCCGCAACCTGCCGCGCGTCCGTGTGCGGCAGGTTACTGATTTGAATGCGTACGACGTCCTCTGGCCCAACCGCGTCGTCTTCACGCGGCCGGCCTTCGAGACGATGTTGGCATCGAGGAAGAACTGATGGACCCCTATCAGGTTGTCATCAAGCCGCTGATTACCGAAAAGGGGACCATCCAGAACGAGACGGTCAATCAGTACGCGTTCCAGGTGCACCAGCGTGCCAACAAGCAGCAGATTCGGGAGGCCGTCCAGAAGATTTACGAGGTCCGGGTTCTGAAAGTCCGGACGATGAAGCGTCACGGAAAGATGCGGCGGTACCGCTACACGCGGGGCCGGACGGCGAGCATAAAAAAGGCCGTCGTCACGCTGCATCCCGACGACAATATCGACCTGTTCTAACGTGCGCCAGACGCCGCCATGTGCGGACGCTGGAGGATAGTCACGATGGCTACCAGAAAATACAAGCCGACCAGCCCGGGACGGCGGAACTCCTCCGTCCAGGACTTCTCGGACCTGACGAAGAAACGGCCACAACGCGGGCTGACGAAGCGGATTTCGCGCAACGGCGGCCGGAACAATCAGGGCGTCACGACGGCCCGGTTCCGCGGCGGCGGTCATCGCCGCCTGTATCGCATCGTCGATTTCCGACGCGACAAGGACGGCGTGCCCGGCAAAGTGGCCTCCATCGAGTACGACCCGAACCGCAGCGCCCGCATAGCCCTCATCCACTACCGCGATGGTGAGAAGCGATACATCCTCGCCCCCGGCGGCCTGGAGATCGGCCAGACCATCATGAGCGGCGAGAAGGCTGAACCACGCACCGGCAACTGCCTCCCCCTGGCGAACATCCCGGCGGGGCTGCCGATCCACAACATCGAGATCCGGCCGGGCTCCGGAGGCAAACTCGTCCGGGCCGCCGGACGGGCCGCAACCCTCAGCGCCAAAGAGGGCAAGTGGGCCTACATCACGCTGCCCAGCGGTGAAATGCGACGCATCAACCTTCGGTGCCGGGCCACCATCGGCGCCGTCGGCAACAGCGATCATCAGGCCGTCCGATGGGGCAAGGCCGGACGACGCCGCAACAAAGGACGCCGGCCACACAGCCGCGGCTCCGCCATGAACCCGGTCGATCATCCGATGGGCGGAGGCGAAGGACGCCGGTCCGGCGGACGGCCGCCCTGTTCCCCGACGGGCGTCCAGGCCAAGGGCGGAAAGACCCGACGCCGCCGCAACCCGACCAACGTGCATATTATCCGTCGCCGCGTCGGCAGGCGGTACGGTGAGGCCAAGATTCCCAAGTAAGGTCTGAAACGCGTGGGACGTTCGACGAAAAAAGGTCCGTTTGTGGACGTGAAACTGTTGCGGAAGGTCCAGAGGATGGAAGCCTCCGGCGCCCGCGACCCGATCAGGACGTGGGCCAGAGCCTGCACGATCGTGCCGGAATTCGTCGGCCACACCTTCATGGTTCACAACGGGCGGACACACATACGTGTGTTTGTGACCGAGGACATGGTCGGACACAAGTTGGGTGAGTTCTCCCCGACGCGGCTCTTCCGCGGGCACAGCGGACGTAGGGCATCGCCGAGCAAGTAACCCGAAACGTGGACCGGCACGTTGGGCGGCTTCGGGTCGCCCGGCGCAGGCGGAGAACCAAGAGGCTGAAGGCACATGGGGTATCGGGCAAGCCATCAGTACGCACGCATCAGCCCGCGGAAGGCGGGCCTGGTCATGTCCATGATCCGGGGCATGCCTCTGGAAGAGGCGCTGCGGGTCCTGGACTTCAGCCCCAGGCGCGCCGCCGCCCTGATCGCCAGGGTCCTTCGCAGCGCAATGGCGAACGCCGATGAGCGGGAGGCGGACCTGGAACTGTTGTACGTCGCCGATGCTCGGGCCGACCAGGGGCCCGTCCTCAAGCGGATGAAACCACGGGCACGCGGTTCAGCCGACGTGCTGCGGCGGCCAACGTGTCATCTGATTGTGGAACTCGAGGAGGCCGAGAAATAGGCCTCGCCAGGTAAGGCAGCCCCGTATGGGACAGAAAGTTCATCCGACTGGTTTTCGCATCGGCATCACGGAGCCGTGGCGGAGCCGATGGTATGCTCCGAAGCGGACCTTCGGTCAACTGCTGGTCGAGGACACGCGGATCCGCTCCTTCGTGAAGCGGAACTATATGTTCGCGGCGATTGCGAAGATCGAGATCGAGCGGACCCGCGAGGAAGTCAAGGTCATCCTGCATTCGGCCCGGCCCGGCCTCATCATCGGCCGAAAGGGCGCCGAGGTGGACCGCCTACGCGAGCAACTTGAGGACCTCATCGGCCGGCGCATCACGGTCAACATCGTCGAGATCGCCAAGCCCGAACTCAGCGGCCAACTGGTGGCCGAGAACGTGGCCCAGCAACTGGAGAAGCGGGCCTCGTTCCGCCGGACGATGAAGCAGGCCGCAGACGCCACCATGAGCGCCGGCGCCAAGGGCGTCAAGGTCCGCTGCGCTGGACGACTCGGCGGCACAGAAATGAGCCGCGCCGAGGTCACCATCCGCGGCAGCATCCCCCTCCAGACCCTCGACGGCCACATCGACTACGGGTTCGCTCAGGCGTACTGCACGTACGGCGTCATCGGCGTCAAGGTGTGGGTTTACAGGGGCCTGTATGCAGTGAAGGGCGAGGAGGCCGCCGATGGCGCTGATGCCAAAACGGGTTAAGTTCCGCAAAAGCCAGCGCGGCCGCATGAAAGGCAAGGCCCAGCGAGGCAACTTCGTGGCGTTCGGCGAGTTCGGTCTCCAGGCGCTGGACGAGGCGTGGATCACCGCGCAGCAGATTGAGGCCGGCCGCGTGGCCGCCACCCACTTTCTGCGGCGAGAAGGAAAACTCTGGGTCCGCATCTTTCCCGACAAGCCCGTCAGCAAAAAGCCGCTGGAAACACGCATGGGCAAGGGCAAGGGCGAGCCGGACCACTGGGTGGCCTGTGTGAGGCCGGGACGGATTCTGTATGAACTGGGCGGCGTGCCGGAAGACCTGGCTCGACACGCCCTGCGGCGCGTGGCACACAAGATGCCCATCCGCACGCGGATGGTCCACCGTCGCCGGGGCATCTGACGAAGGGGCCGGCCTGCGGGCCGCACGACGTGCAGCCCGACAAGGATGATCGGATGAAGGCGCAAGAGATTCGTGAAATGTCCGGCGAGCAGATCCTTCAGGAAATGGGGGCGCTCGAGCGAAAGGTGTTCGACCTGCGGACACAGGCCGCCACCGAAGAACTCACCGTGTCGAGCGAACTCGGAAAGGCACGCCGCGACATCGCCCGGATGCGGACCATCCTCCGACAGCGCGAGTTGGCCGCCAACGCCGACCCCGATGACAGGGAGACAGCCACCGTATGACCCGACCGCGAGGTAACCGACATCGTTTGCGGGGCATCGTGGTCCGCGACAAGGCCGCTGGGACCGTCACGGTTCAGGTGACGCGCCGCTTCCGCCATCCGAAGTACGGCAAGATGGTTCGGAGGAACACGCACATTGCGGTCCACGACGAGACGAACGAGGCCCACGTCGGCGACACGGTCGAGATCGTGTCGTGTCGTCCGATGTCGCGGACGAAACGCTGGCGATTGGTGCAGGTGATCGAGCGCGGCCCGGGGGGGCAACTGGTTACCGGCGTCGAAGAGGTGTCCGCGTCCGAGGCGCCGGCGCCGGAAGCGCCGGTTGCCGAGGCGCCCGCCGTCGAGACGCCCGCAGAGGAGACGCCCGCAGAGGGGACGCCCGCAGAGGAGACGCCCGCAGAGGAGACGCCTGCAGAGGAGACGCTGGCCGAGGAGACGCTCGCGACGGAGCCGTCCGATCAGGGGGCGATCAACGCCGAGGAGACACCGGCCTCGTAGGCCGCAGGGAGCCCGCTCGATGATTCAGATGTGCACCGTCCTCGACGTGGCGGATAACACCGGGGCCAAGACGGTCCGGGCGATCCGCGTGCTCGGCGGCTCAACCCGCCGCCGCGGGTACACACGCAGGACCGCCGGCGTCGGCGACATCGTGATCGCTTCCGTCCAGAAGGCGATCCCGAGCGGCGAGGCCAAGAAGGGTGAGGTTGTCCGGTGTGTTGTCGTCCGGACGAGGTATCCGACTCGGCGGCCCGACGGCTCGTTCGTCCGCTTCGACCGCAACGCCGTCGTGCTGATCGATAAGGAAGGCAATCCTCGCGGCACGCGCGTCTTCGGCGCCGTGGCTCGCGAACTCAGGGAGAAACAGTACATGCGGATCGTCTCGCTCGCCAGCGAGGTGGTCTGACGCATTCGCGCAGGGACAACCATGCACATTCGACGCGATGATACGGTGGAGGTCATCTCCGGCGACGACAAGGGTGTCCGAGCCAGAGTGCTCAGCGTCGATGTCGGTCGTGGCCGCGCCATCGTTGAAGGCGTCAACCGGGTCTTCAAGCACCTGAGGCGCTCGCGGAAGAACCCGCAGGGCGGACGGCTCGAAATCGAGGCGCCCGTGGAACTCTCGAACCTGCTCGTGGTCTGCCCCAAGTGCGACAAGGGCGTCCGCGTCGGCAAGCGCAAGGACGACGACGGCAAGAAATTTCGCGTCTGCCGCAAGTGCGGCGCCGATCTCGGGGAGTTGTAATCGGCTATGGCCAGATTGCAGGAACAGTATCGCAGCGAGATCGTGCCGATGCTCCAGAAAAAACTGGACCGGCAGAACGTCCTGAGTCTGCCCCGGCTCGAGAAGATCGTGGTCTCGATGGGCCTCGGCAAGTCGCGCGACGAACCGAAACGCACCGAGGCCGCCATGCAGGACCTGGCGACCATCACAGGGCAGAAACCGGCTCTGACAAAGGCCAAGAAGAGCGTGGCGTCGTTCCACCTTCGCCAGGGGGTGGTCGTCGGCGCCAAGGTCACGATGCGCGGTCGGCGGATGTACGAGTTCCTGGACCGGCTCATCAACCTGGCTATGCCGCGTATTCGCGACTTCCGGGGCATGGACCCGGACGCCTTCGACGGCCGAGGTCATTACTCGGTGGGCGTGACCGAGCAGTTGGTGTTTCCGGAAG
>CAYVAM010000025.1:0-33521 GCA_964449275.1 uncultured Anaerolineales bacterium | reverse complement strand
GTTTGATCGCAAAAGTAGACCCAACTCATGCTTTTCCCTCAGCCTCGCCCGACCGCCGGAAATTGCTGCCACACCCGCAAAAAAGGAGTAACGAGCCATGGCCCTCAACGTGACGGTAGTGGGCGTGGGACTGGTGGGCGAGGCGATCGTCTCGTGTCTGAAGGAGCGGAACTTCCCGTGCAACTGGCCGCCGCGCGTCGCCGCCACGCACGAGCGTCCCGAGACGCTCGCGGGCGAGAAGATGCTCGTGGCGGAGACGAGCGCCGAGGTCTTCCAGGGCGCGGACCTCGTCCTGTTTGCCGGGCAGGAAGGCGCCAAGGGCGCCAGCGTCACGTGGCGTGAAACGGCTGAAAAAGCGGGCGCCTGGTGCATCGATAACGGCCGCGACTTCCGTCTGGCCGACGACGTGCCGCTCGTCGTCCCCGAGGTCAACGCCGACGCGATTAGCGAGAGCACCCGTTTCATCTCCAGCCCCAACTGCTCGACCATCCAGTTGGTGGTGGCCCTGGCGCCGCTGCACCGTGAAGCCCGATTGACGCGGATTATCGCCGCCACCTACCAAGCGACCTCCGGCTGGGGCATGAAAGGGCCGCAGGAACTGAGGAAGCAGACGCCCGGCGCCCTGGAAGATGCGACGGACATCGAGTTCGATCCGGGCGTGTTTGCTCGTCCGATCGCGTTCAACTGCATCCCGCACATCGACCGCTTCATCGACGCCGACTACACGCGCGAAGAGTGGAAAATGGTGTACGAGACGCGTAAAATCCTCGGCGACGACGCGATCCGCATCTCGGCCACGGCCGTCCGCGTGCCCGTTTTCAACGGCCATGGCGAGGCGGTCTGGATCGAGACCGAGAAGAAACTGTCGGCCGACGCGGCCCGCGAGATCCTGCGCGGCGCGCCCGGCGTCGTTGTCATCGATGAGCCCGACGGCGAGGGGATGCGGACGTACCCGACGCAACTCGACCTGCTGCGCCCCGAATACGAGGGCATGACCCTGGTCGGCCGCATCCGCGAGGACACGAGTTGCGCGGGGGGACTCGCGATGTATATCGTGGCCGACAACATCCGCAAGGGTGCGGCCCTGAACGTCGTCCAGGTGGCCGAGGTGCTGCTCCAGCGCGGGTACGTGAAGACGTAGCGGTTCGAGCCGGCTGCGGAAGCAGCGGGGCATCGAGATCAACCGTGGTCCGCTATCGCCCCCGAGAACGCCAAGGAGAACGCCGTGAAAGTTGCCAAATTCGGCGGGTCGTCGCTGGCCGATGCCGAGCAGTTCCGCAAAGTCCGTGACATTATTACGTCGGACCCCGAGCGCCGGCTCATCGTCGTCTCTGCACCCGGCCGGCGAGGTGCGGACGACACGAAGGTCACGGACTTGTTGATCGCGTGTGCCGAGGCCCGGTTGGCCGGCGGATCGGCCGAGGAGGAACTCCGGACGGTCGTGGCGCGGTACGCCGAGATCGCCGGCGATCTCAGTCTGCCGGACGACCTGGTGGACCGCATCGCCGAGGACCTGAAAGCCCGTCTCGCCGGCCCGACCGACGAGCGTGGACGATTCCTCGATACGATGAAAGCCGCCGGCGAAGACAACTGCGCCAAACTCATGGCCGCGTGCCTCTCGGCCGCCGGCGCCGAGGCCCGTTACGTCAGTCCTCGCGACGCGGGGCTGGTGGTCAGCGACGAGTTCGGCAACGCCCGCGTTCTGCCGGAATCGTACGAGCGGCTGTCGCACCTGGCCGACGCGGCGGGCGTGACGGTGTTTCCGGGGTTTTTCGGTTACTCGCCGGAGGGTCTCGTCGTGACGTTTCCGCGCGGCGGGTCGGACATCACCGGCGCCGTGCTGGCTGCCGCCGTCAAGGCCGACGTGTACGAGAACTTCACGGATATCGATTCGGTGCTCGTGGCGAATCCGGAGATCGTGCCGAACGCGCGGCCGCTGGCGGAACTGACGTACCGCGAGATGCGGGAACTCTCGTACGTGGGGTTCGGCGTATTCCACGAGGAGGCGCTCGAACCGGTGTTCCACGCGCGGGTGCCGGTCCACATCAAGAACACGAACAACCCGTCGGCTCCCGGCACACGGATCGTGGTTGACCGCGAGTCTGCGGTCGGCCGGGTGGCCGGCATCGCGAGCGACGCGGGCTTTTGCAGCATTTACGTCTCGAAATATATGATGAACCGCGAGGTGGGCTTCGGCCGGCGGCTGCTTCAGATCATCGAGGACGAGGGCCTTTCCTACGAGCACACGCCCTCCGGGATCGACAACATCTCGGTAATCGTTCGCGAGAAGCAGTTCGACGCCGAAACCGAGACGACGATCGTGGGCCGTATCCGGGAGCAACTGGACGTGGATGACGTGTCGGTCGAGCGGGGCCTCTCGCTGGTGATGATCGTCGGCGAGCGTATGCGTCACGTGGTGGGCACCGCCGCCCGTGCGTGCGGGGCGTTTGCCAGGGCGGGCATCAGCATCGAGATGATCAACCAGGGCTCCTCCGAGGTCAGCATGATGTTCGGCGTCAAGGCGGACGAGAGCGCTGCCGCCGTCCGCGCCCTCTATCAGGAGTTCTTCGGGAACGACGATTAGGCTGCGTCGTGGGTCATCATGGCCACGCAAGTTTACCCGCCGTGGCGGGCGTGGCCATGCCACCCGGCCGCACAAAACCATTTCGACCCGCTTACCGGCTGCGTCCGCTCTTCTGGAATCCTTCCAGCACGCGGGTCAGTCGCTGGACGATCTCGGGGTGCTTGGCGGCCAGGTCGGTCGTCTCGGAGATGTCGGCGGCCATGTCGAACAGGCGATAGGGTTTGCTGCCGGGTTTGCCGGTCGGTTTTTCGCGGCCGCCGGAGCCGGTGCTCAGGATGAGTTTCCATTTTCCGTCGCGGACGGCGAACGTGCCGTTGGACGAGTGATGGACCACCGGCGCACGTGGCGCGGGGGGCTCTTTGCCGAGCATCAGGGGCAGCGTGCTGAAGGAATCTTCTCCGGCGTCGCGTGGCAGTTCCGCACCGACGATCTGGGCGCACGTCGCCATGAGGTCCGTCAGGCAGATGGTCTTGTCGCAGGTCGTCCCGGCCTTGATCCTGGCCGGCCACGACGCGATATACGGGGCGTGGTGCCCGCCCTCGTAGATGTCTGCCTTCGTGCCGCGGAAGACGTAGGCCGACGTGTGGGACGAGGCCTTGTAGCCCTGGACGCCGGGGTCCGTAACGTGGTCGGTGTCGGTCTCCTTGAGGCGGAACATGAACGACCCGTTGTCGCTCGTCACGACCAGGAGGGTGTTGTCGCGGACGCCCGCCTCCTTGAGCGTCCTGGCGACCTGTCCGACCGTCCAATCGACCTGCATGATGAAGTCGCCGTACGGTCCCAGGCCGGATTTGCCCTGGAAGCGTTTCGCGGGCATGACGGGCTTGTGCGGCGTGGTGAGGGCAAAATAGAGGAAGAACGGTTTGGCCCCTTTGGCCTCGCGGGTGATGAAGGCGGTGGCTTTGCCGAGCAGAACGTCGAGCGTTTCGATGGGGTTGAAGCCGGGCGCCCGCTCGCCTGCCCGGATGTAGGCGGGGAACTTCCGCCCTTCCTGCCGGGCGGTGGGCGGCTCGGCCGCGCGGCCGTTCTCGACGTACACGTACGGCGGCATGTCGAGCGACGCCGGGATGACGTAGGAGTAGTCGAACCCGTACCCGTTCGGGCCCCGGTCGAGCGGTTTCGAGTAGTCCACCTGCTTCGGGTCCTCGGCCTTGTGTTTCCAGTCGAGGCCCAGGTGCCATTTGCCGACCACGCCCGTCGCGTAGCCGTGTGCCTTGAGCAACGAGGCCACCGTCATCCGGTTCCGGGCGATGAGCGGCTCCGAGTAGCCCCACAGCACGCCGCGTTTCAGACGCGTACGCCACGCGTACCGTCCGGTGACCACGCCGTATCGCGTGGGCGTGCAGACGGCCGCAGGGGAGTGGGCGTCGGTGAACGTCATGCCGCTCGCCGCAAGTTTGGTCGCGTGCGGCGTGGGGATGCGCGACTTGGGATTGAAGCACTGGAGGTCGCCGTAGCCGAGGTCGTCGGCCATGATGAAGACGATATTGGGCTTGTCGTGAGTCGGGTCGAAGGAGTGCTTGGCGCGGCCCGTGGCCGCCTGGGTCCACTCCTGCCGCGCACAACCGGCTGCCGCCAGGCTCAGGCCAATCGTTTTCAGGAAGCCGCGACGAGTTGTTACCATGTCATCCTCCCAATTTCTCTGTCGTAAGCGTACGCCTCGCGGATGCATTGTTGCGGGAGTCGTGTCTCTCCGCAAGGACCGATTTGCCCCCGGCAGGGGTCACCGTTGCCAGCGGGGCAAAAAGGTTCCAGGAACCTTTTCTGCGTAGCACCCTTCGGGCCCTTCAGGGAAAAGGATCCTGGAACCTTTTTGCCTGCCGGCGCCGGCCGGCGAGTTTCCCGTTGACCGGCCGCGAGGCGGTTCTAGAATAGGCGGGCGACGTGCAACTCCGCGAGACTGGGGCCTGCCATGCGAGCCATCACGTTCCATATCAGCGGCCCCAAATGGATTCTCTGCAAGGGGTTCGGACGGTTCGCCAGAAGCGTGTATTGGGGCCGGTTCTCGACGCTTCGCCTCCGGGACATCTCCGAGCAGCCTCTGCCCGGTGACGACTGGGTCCGCGTGCGGCCGCTCCTGGGCGGTGTGTGCGGCAGCGACCTCGAGATGATCCTGCTCGGCAACCCGCCGGACTCGTTCGCCAAGGCGTTCATCATCGAGCCGGTCGTCCTCGGGCACGAGAACGTGGGCATCGTGACCGAGCGCGGACCGGGCGCCCGCGACGTGCCGGAGGGCCTGCGCGTCAACGTGGACCCGGTCATCGCGTGCGCGGCGCGCGGCCTGGACCCGTGCCCGTCGTGTCGCGCGGGGCAGTTCTGCGCGTGCTACAACCAGGCCGAGGGCCGGAACGGGCTGGGCTTCTCGATCGGCCACAGCGGGACGGTGGGCGGGTCGTGGGCCGACTCGTTCGTCGCCCACAAATCGCAACTGGTCACCGTGCCGGACGGCCTGACGGACGCGCAGGCCGTGCTGGTGGACCCGATCTCCGCGAGCGTCCACGCGGTGCTTCGCCGGCCTCCGGGTGACGAGGACCAGGACGTCCTCGTTCTGGGGTGCGGCCTGGTGGGGTTGGGGATCATCGCGTCCCTCAGGGCCTTGGGGTTCAAGGGCCGCATCTTCGCCGCTGCCCGGTACCGGTTCCAGCAGATGCTGGCGCTGCATCTGGGGGCCGACGAGTGCTGGAACCGAAAGGACCTTAAGGAGACCGACTACTTCGACCGTCTCGCCGAGATGTACGGCCTTCGTGTGGTGCGCGGCAAGTACGGGAAGAAGATCCTGATGGGCGGCGTGGACCTGGTGTACGACGCCCTCGGCAACCGAGACAGCGTTGAGGATTCTCTGCGGCTCGTCCGGCCGCAGGGCACCGTCATGATCGTCGGGATGGGGCATCCGAGGTGGGTGGACTGGGACCCCGTGCCGCACAAGCAACTCACCGTGATGGGCAGCCACGGTCGCGGCGTGGAGGACTGGAAAGGCGCCCGCCGTCACACGTACGAAGTGGTACATGAACTCATGGCGGACGGGCATTTCCCGGCCGACCGGCTGCTGACGCACATCTTTCCGCTCGAAGACTACCGCACCGCGCTCAACATCCTCACGCACAAAGCCCGCCACGGGGCCGTCCATGCGGCGTTTCGGGTGTCGGGGTAATACTACAGCGCCACTTCCCGGGATTCTACGACGGCCGTGCCCCGTAAGGGGCAAATGCTATGTAGCCACGGGCGCGAGCCCGTGGAACGGAACTTGACGGCACGGAAACGGCTGTACGAACCTGACGATGAATCAGGGTCTCATGTCTTGGCGTGGGCCAAGGGCCTCCGCAATCTTCTCGCGGGTCGGCTTCTCGATCAGGCCGCGCTCGGTGATGATGCCGGCGATTAGTTCGGCGGGCGTGACGTCGAAGGCGGGCGAGTAAACTTTGCAGCCGGTCGGGGCGGTCTGGCGGCCGAAACCGTGGGTGACTTCTTCGCTGCCGCGCTCTTCAATCGGAATCGCGTCGCCGGAGTCGAGCGACAGGTCGAACGTGCTCGACGGGGCCGCCACGTAAAACGGTATCCCGTGGTGCTTCGCAAGGACAGCGACGCCGTAGGTGCCGATCTTGTTGGCGACGTCGCCGGCGGCGGCGATACGGTCGGCCCCGACGATGACCAGGTCCACCTTCCCTTGCCGCATGACGACGGCCGCCATGTTGTCGCAGATGAGGGTGCAGTCGATGCCGGCCTGGCCGAGTTCCCACATCGTGAGGCGTGCGCCCTGAAGCAGCGGCCGTGTCTCGTCGGCGTAGACGCGGAAGGCGCGGCCGAGTTCGTGTGCGCGGTACATCGGGGCAAGGGCGGTGCCGTATTCGGCGGTCGCCAGGCCGCCCGCGTTGCAGTGCGTCAGCACGCCGCAGCCTTCCGTGATGAGGTGTTGTCCGGCCTGGCCGATGGTGCGGCACATCTCGGCGTCCTCGTCGCGGACGTCCTTGGCCTCCTGAAGGAGCGCCGCCTTGATGGCGGCGCCGCCTTGGCCGCGATGCTCCCCGGCGACGCGTTTCATCCGCTCGAGTGCCCAGAAGAGGTTGACCGCCGTCGGCCGGCTGGTGGCGAGGTAGTCGGCCGTCTTGGCGACGCGCTCGAGGACCTCGTCCTCGTCGTCCGGCGCGTTGCGGATGCCGACGACGATGCCCATCGCCGCCGCAACCCCGATGGCAGGCGCCCCGCGCACCCGCAGGACCTTGATGGCTTCCCACACCTGCTCGATGGTCTCGGGGGCGAGGATCTTGAACTGGGTGGGCAGGAGCGTCTGGTCGATGATCTCCATGCGGCCGTCGAGGCCGCCGACCCATCGGACGGTCTGCTCAGGCATCGGGGGATCTCATCTTCTCGTCGGCCTTGGCCACGTTCTCCGCCAGTCGCGCCTTGTGCTGGACGACTTTCTGCCGCAGATCGGGGTCTGCGCCGGCCAGGATCTGAGCGGCCAGGATGGCGGCATTGACGGGCCCGGCCTTGCCGATGGCAACGGTTGCCACAGGCACGCCGCTCGGCATCTGGACGGTCGAAAGCAGACTGTCGAGGCCGCCCAGGTTGCTCGTCGGGATGGGCACGCCGATGACGGGCAGCGGCGTGAGACTCGCCAGGACGCCTGCCAGGTGCGCTGCGCCTCCGGCGGCGGCAATGATGACGCCCAGGCCTCGTTCGGCCGCGGTCGTGGCGTAGTCGTGGGCGGCGTCGGGCGTACGATGGGCGGAGATAACGCGGATTTCGTACGGGATTCCAAACTCCTCAAGCGTCTGAGCACATGGCTGCATCTCGTGGAGGTCGGAATCGCTGCCCATGACGATGCCGACACGCGGTTTCATGGCCTTTTTTGCGCTCATAAGGGCACCTTCCAGAAGGATCGCCGCGAGTATAGGAGTGCCCCGGGCGGGGTGTCAACCACGTTCCGTGACGAAAAATTGCGAAGCGATTTGACTTTGGCCGAAAATGTTGTATTTTTACAACGCGGCTGCACCCGGGGATTCGCGATTTTACACGTCATTTGGGGACCCTGTGGCAGAATCGAAACAACCACGGCGCGATGTTTCGCCCCCGACAAGCGACTTGCGGGGCGTCAGACTGCTTGCCGACCTCGCGGGGGGGCTGGCTTCGCTGGAAGACCCGGATGCCCTCCAGAGAGAGACGCTGAAATACGCGCTCGGGATGTTCCGATGCGCGAGCGGGGCCGTCTGCCTCTATGATGGTAACGTGAGTCGGATCCGGCTGGGTCTGGCGGCCGGCACGGCCAAAGGCTTTCGGCCGGAGGAACTGCTCGACGTGGACCTCGTCCGCGAGGTCGTCCTTGGCGAGCGCCGGCCGCTGGTTCTCGCCGATCCGGGTCTGACGCTGGGTTCCGAGATGGGCGGCTGGCGCGGATTGGCGGTGGTTCCGATCGCCGGGCCGACCCGTCTCCTGGGTGTGCTGGTTCTAGGCGATCTGGCCGACGGAGATGCCTTTACGCCAGGCGATGTTGTCCTGATGGCGGCGCTGGGCAACGTGGTGGCGGTGGCGGCCGAGACGGCGCTCGTTCATGCGGAGTTCCGTCAGCAGATCGAGCGCCGGGTGAGCGAGATCGGGGCCGAACTGGCCCGCGCATCGGCGGAACTCCAGCGACTCAAGACGTTCAATGAGGAACTTTTCCAATCGGCGCCCGTCGGCATCGTTCTGTTCGACCGGGGGTTCCGGGTGACGTTCCGCAATCTGGCGGCCGAACGCCTCTGGGCCGACGACCGCTCCGTCCTTGACGCCGCGCGGCGAACCGACGTGGCCCGGCACGATCCGGAGTGGGAAAGCGGTCTGCGGGAGGTGGTCAACATGCGGCGCCCGTGGCTGGCCGAGGGGGTGGTGCTGGAGCGGTCGGGGCAGGAAGCCGTGCGGGTAACCCTCTCGTGCTCGCCGCTGCTGAGCGGCAGACAGGAGGTGGTGGGCGGCGTGCTGATCGTCGAGGACGTGACGCAGCGGGTGCGGACGGAGCAGCGGCTGGCCGTCTCGGAGCGATTGGCCGGCGTGGGTCGGCTGGCCGCCATGGTGGCCCACGAGATCAACAATCCGCTAGACGGCATCATCCGGCTCGTGAAACTGGCCCGCCGGGCCGGCGGCGAGGGGGACGGCGAGCGGGTCGAGCGATACCTTGTCGAAGGGAACAAGGGGCTCCAGCGGATGGTCACGATCGTGCGGGACCTCCTGGAGTTCTCGCGCAGCGCCGGGGGCACCGTCGAGCCGATGGCCATCCAGCACATTCTGACCGAAGCGACTCAGGCGATGGCGCCGGCTGCCGAGAAGGGCGGCATCGAGATCCGCGTGGAGTGCGACCCGGAACTCCCGACGCTCAGAAGCGGAAGTCTGTATCACGTGGTGCTGAACCTTGTGAAGAACGCCGTTGAGGCAACGCCTGCGGGCGGGCGGGTCCGGGTGGCGGCGCGGGGCGAGAGCGATGCCCTCGTCATCGAGGTGGCGGACACCGGCCCGGGCATCCCACCGGAGGCGCTGCCGCGCTTGTTCGAACCGTTTTACAGTCTCAAGGCCATCGGCAAGGGCACCGGCCTTGGGCTGGTGATCTCCAAGGACCTGGTCGAGAAGCAGGGGGGAACGCTGACCGCTGCCAACCGGTCGGAGGGTGGCGCCGTGTTTACCGTGCGGGTTCCGATCGCCACGGCGGAGGGCGGGGAACCGTCAAGGAGGGGATGATGTCCAGTACGCGGATTCTGGTGGTTGACGACGATGAGATTATCCTGACGAGCCTGTCGGAGTTTCTGCGGCTCGAAGGGTACGGCGTCGAGACGGCGAACAGTTTCCAGGGCGCGTCGGCGCATCTTGCGGCCGGAGGGTTCCAGGTGGTGATCGCGGATGTCTCGATGCCGGAGGTGGACGGCTTTGAACTCCTGAAGTTGGTCCGAAAGCGTTACCCCGAGACGGCGGTCATCATGATCACCGGCTACGGGACGATCGAGGACGCGGTCCGGGCCATGAAGCATGGGGCGTTCCACTATCTGACCAAGCCAATCATCGACGACGAGATCAAGATGGTTGTCGATCGGGCGATCCAGCGGCAGTCTCTGCTCAAGGAGAACCTGAGGCTGAAGAGGGAGTTGGCCGAGCGGTACAGCCTCGGCAATATCATCGGCCACGATGAGAAGATGCTCAAAATCTTCGATATGATCGAAGCCGTTGCCGACACGCCGACGACCGTCCTCATCACCGGCGAGAGCGGCACGGGCAAGAGCATGGTCGCGCGGGCGATTCACCAGCGGTCGAACCGGCGCACGGGGCCGTTTGTGGAGGTTGCCTGCGGCGCGTTGCCCGAGACGCTGCTGGAGAGCGAACTGTTCGGTCACGTCCGGGGAGCGTTCACGGGGGCCGTCGGCGACAAGGCCGGCAAGTTCAAGCAGGCCGACGAGGGCACGGTTTTTCTGGATGAGATTTCGACCGCCACACCCGCCCTCCAGGTCAAGTTGCTGCGCGTGCTCCAGGATTTCGAGTTCGAGCCTGTTGGCGGCACGAGGACGCAGCGCGTGGACGTGCGGTGTGTCCTGGCGACCAACGAGAACCTTGACGAGGCGGTCCGTCGCGGCGACTTTCGGCAGGACCTGTACTGGCGCGTCAACGTTGTGACGATCCATCTGCCGCCGCTCAGACAGCGGATTGCCGACATTCCGCTTCTGGCCGAGCACTTCCTCGACACCCATTGCCGCAGGACCGAACGCAAGATCATGGGGTTCCAGGACGACGCCATGCGTCTGCTCCAGGGACACGCCTGGCCGGGCAACGTGCGGCAGTTGGAGAACGTGATCGAGCGTGCGGTGATTTTGACGAAGAACGCGACCCTTGGCGTGGACGATTTGCCCGAGAACATGCGGCGTCCCGGAGACGGCGATGGCGACGGGCGGATCCTGCCGCTGAAAAGGGCGTTGGAGAAACCGGAACGCGAGATCATTCTGCGGGCGCTCGGCGCGTTCGCGGGTGGCCGCCGGGCCACCGCCGAGGCCCTCGGCATCAACCGCACGACGCTCTACAAGAAGATGAAGCGTTACGGCATCGAGATGTCCGAAGCGTGAGGCGATCTGAGATCTGAGATTTCAGATTTGAGAGTTCGCAGTGGCGGATAAGGAACGCGGCGGCCCGGAAAGGCCGCTTCCCCAACACCTTGGCTCTGCGGCTTATGGGAACAGCCTTGCCAACAGTTCATCGCGCGACAACTCAACGTGCGCGGCAACGTCTTTCAGGATGTTGCTGAGTGTGCCTACCTTGAGCGGGTCGTGGTCGGGGATGGTCACATGATGATCCCCCTCGGGGGGAGAGGCCGTCAGGCGTATGTGACTGCCCTTTTGCCTGGTGACTTGGTAGCCAAGACCGCCCAGGGCCTTGGCCAGATCTCGGCCGGAAAGGTCGCGAGGTAGCCTCATAGCGCGATTACCTCGTCCTCAACGATGTGAAGCCAGATCATCTTCGGCCGTTCATGCTCGTGCTCGAAGTGACAGAGCACGGCTTCGCGGACGTTGTGCTTCATCTCCTGCAGCGTCTCGGCTTCCGTGAAGATTGAGGCGCCCACCGCGCGCGCGGTGTACCCGCCGTCCGGGTCCTTTTCGACGTGGAACATGATCTCGGTCATGATCTTGTGTCCTCCGCGAAGGCGCCAGGCGTTGCGGCGCGCAGCGTGCTGCTTGCCCCATTATAGTGGGGGCACTGTCAATGAACAAGCGCGGCGGCCTGGGAAGTTCACCCGCCGGAGGCGGGGCCGCCGCGCGGTTCATCGTCAACGGGTCTCTTGGGTACTGGCGGCATCGGTTTAATACATCCCCTCGCCGCCCATGTCGGCGCCGGCGGGGGCCTTCTTCTTCTCCGGAATCTCGGAAACGAGAGCGTCGGTCGTCAGGAGGAGGCCGGCGATCGAGGCGGCGTTCTGGAGGGCGGCACGCTCAACCTTTGTCGGCACGATGACGCCGGCTTTGACCAGGTCGCAGTACTGGTGCGCGAGGGCGTCGAAGCCGAAGGCGGCATCGTCGGCGTCCTGGACGCGCTGGGCGACGATCGAGCCGTCCATGCCGGCGTTCTCGGCGATCTGGCGGATGGGGCTTTCCAGGGCGCGCCGCACGATATCGACGCCGATTTTCTGGTCGCCTTTGAGCCGCAGTTTGTCGAGGGCCTTGCGTGCCCGGAGGACGGCCACGCCGCCGCCCGGCAAAATGCCTTCTTCGACGGCCGCGCGGCAGGCGTGCAGGGCATCCTCCACGCGAGCCTTCTTTTCCTTGCAGGCGCTTTCGGTGGCGGCACCGACGTTGATCTGTGCGACGCCGCCGGCGAGTTTGGCCAGGCGTTCGTTGAGTTTTTCGCGGTCGTAGTCGCTGGTGGTGGCCTCGATCTCGTTGCGGATGGCGTCGATGCGGCCGGTGATGGCATCGGTGCTTCCGGCCCCTTCGATGATCGTCGTGGAGTCTTTGTCGATGGTGATCTTCTTGGCCTGACCGAGGTCGGCGATCTCGACGTTCTCGAGTTTGATGCCGAGGTCCTCGAAGATGGCCTTGCCGCCGGTCAGCGTCCCAATGTCTTCCATCATGGCCTTGCGGCGGTCACCGAAACCGGGGGCCTTGACGGCGCAGCACTGGAACGTGCCGCGCAGTTTGTTGACCACGAGGGTCGCCAGGGCCTCGCCCTCAATGTCCTCGGCGACCACGAGCAGCGGGCGGGAGGCTTGAGCGATCTTTTCCAGGAGCGGCAGCATGTCTTTGATGGAGGAAATCTTCTTTTCGTGGACCAGGACGTAAGGCTTCTCGAGGACGCATTCCATGGACTCCATGTCCGTCACGAAGTGCGGCGAGATGTACCCTTTGTCGAACTGCATGCCCTCGACCAGGTCGATGGTGGTGTCGAGGCTCTTGCCTTCCTCGACGGTGATGACGCCGTCCTTGCCGACCTTGTCCATGGCATCGGCGATCATTTTGCCGATTTCGGTGTCCTGGTTGGCGGCGCAGGTGCCGACCTGGGCGACCTCCTTGGACGAGGTGACGGGCTTGGACATTTTCTTGAGTTCGCCGACGATTGCGTCGGTGGCGGCGTCGATGCCGCGCTTCAGTTCCATGGCGGTCGCGCCGGCGGTCACGTTCTTGAGACCCTCGCAGAAGATGGCCTCGGCGAGGATGGTGGCGGTGGTGGTGCCGTCGCCGGCGACGTCGCTGGTCTTGGACGCGACTTCACGGACCATCTGGGCGCCCATGTTCTCCCACGGGTCCTCGAGGTCGATCTCCTTGGCGACGGTGACGCCGTCTTTGGTGACGGTTGGGCCGCCGAAACTCTTCTCCAGGATGACGTTGCGTCCGCTCGGTCCGAGGGTGATGCGGACGGCCTTGGTGAGCATGGTCACGCCGCGTCGAATCGCCTCGCGGGCTTCCTGATCGAATGCAATTTTTTTGGCTGCCACGGTAGTTCTCCTTTATGGTTCGGGGCCTCACTCGGTTAGGCAAACGTCTTCAACGCAGAGATCGCGGAGAGAACAGAGAGACCGCCGAGGACGGCATGGCACGAGATAACAAAAAGAAGGGCTGTTGATATCTCAGCGCTCTCTCTTTCATCTCTGCGGCCTCTGCGTTAAAAGGGCTTCAGAACGGTCTCTGAGACGGGGCCTACTTCTTGAGGACGGCCAGGATGTCGTCGGTGCTCATGATGAGCATCTCCTTGCCGTCCACCTCGATCTCGGTGCCGGCGAAACCGGAGAAGATGACCTGGTCGCCCTTCTTGACGGTCGGCTTGGCTATATCGCCGGAGTCGAGCGTCTTGCCCGGGCCGACGGCCATCACTTTGCCGCGCTTCGGTTTCTCCTTGGCGGTGTCGGGAAGCACGATGCCGCCCTTCGTGGTGGTCTCTGCCTCGAGCCGCTTCACAACGACCTTGTCACCCAATGGTTTCAATTTCACAGCCTGCTCCTTTCACGTTCAGCGTTTGATTGTCGGAACCTGGAACCTTTCGCTTGTTCTCTGTAGCCGCGCGGCATAGCCACGCTTTCGTTGGCGTGGCCATGATTCTCGTTGGTTGGTGGCACATGGCCGTGCGACCAGGACGTATCGGCCTACCACGGCCGCACGACGCGCGTCACGATTCGGACGATGACCTGGCGATCGACCGGCTTTTCGAGGACAGTCTCGACGCGAAGCGCCTGGACCTCGGCGGCGGGCAAGTCGGCCGGATGGGCGGTCATCAGGACGGCCGGCAACCAGTATTCCTCGCGGCGGATGATCCGCAGCGTCTGGATGCCGTTGAGTCGCGGCATGTGGAAGTCGATGAGGAGCACGTCGATCCGCTCGTGCCGGACGAGTTCGATGGCCTCCTCGCCGCACGTCGCTGCGAGCGTGCGGAAACCCGCCCGGGCCAGCACGTCGCCCACGGCGCCGCGCCAGCCATCGTTGTCGTCGGCGATCAGGACCGACGGGGTCGGGTTTTCGATATGATTCGGCCAAGCCACCATGGTTTGCTCTCGTTGGAGATACACTCCTCCCAAGTTCTGAGGTGCAATCAGTGTGCCAATGGGGCGACCGGCTGGTGTGTCGGAGGCGGGACAGTTCGTAAGTGCTTTGTGTGCAGGATGTTACAGATGTTCGGCCGCGCGAGATCGTTCATGCGGGCAGGACGCGAACTGCGGCGAAATGCCAAAATGTGCGCGGTCCGCCCGGCGCCACTGCCATCGTGGCAGGCCCAAACGCCTCGCGGGTCCAGTGTCTTGTTGCGTGCCGGCGCCCGGCTTCGTATCATGGACAGGCAGGTCCGCCAGAAAGCGAGGATGGTTTTGGTCGACGCTATCGAGTTGGTGGCCGCTGCTTTCGTCATTGCGGGGCTCACGGCGCTGGGTTTCTGGTGGCTTGCGAGGCGACCGCAGCCGCATCTCCGGTGGTCGCGGTCGGTGTTTATCTGGGTGGTCGGCGTGCTTTACCTGAGCATCTGTTTGGGTTACGCCATCTTTCCTGTCGACAAGGAGCCGGAGAACGACCTCACCTGCTGGTGCTGGGTAAACGTCTTCTTTGAGCGTGGCCTGTTGCGTGGCAGCAGCGCGGCCGAGCCGTTGGGTTGGGTGGCGGCGGCGGCGGATCGGCTTCTGTTCGTGCTTCTAGGCGTGACGGCGGTCTGGTTGTTTCGTCGTCCACGGCTGCTTCTGTGGTGGTGCGTGGCGGCGTTTGTGGCGATGCCGGTGGGCGCAGCGCTTAGCGCCTTCGTCTGGTGGTGGCTCTGGTCGGGCGTGGCGGAAGGTGCATCCTGGGGCCCGCGGGTCAGTGCGGTCGCGGGCGCGGCGGCGGGTTTTGTGTTCGGCCCTGTCGTGCCGCTGTTCCTGATATGGCTGCGGCGTCCGAAGCGGCCGGACACTGCTGACGTCGAGGCGGAAGACTCGCAGGACGAAGATGCGGGTCGCGGCCGTGCTTGATGCGGCAGGCGGAGGGAACTCACACGGCCGGCTGAGGCCGCTGCCCGCGCAATGGCTTCAACCGCGCTGCTTGGCGGCCTGAACACGCTGCTTGAACTGCTCGGTTTCCTGGCCGACCTGCTTGACGAAACTGTTGTCCTCGGCCGTCCCGATGACGGCTTCCATCTCCTCGTCGGTTGAGTAAAGCATCCGCCGGAACGGGTTGTCGTAGTCCTTCTTCCGCGTCACGTAGGTCTGGTCGGCGATGTATTCCTGGATGCGGACGGCCTCGTCGAGCGCCGCGGTCCAGGCTTCGGGCGTCAGGCTGTCGAGGCCGAGCAGGTCGAGCAGCGTGGTGAAGGCGTGGTGCTGCTTGTCGAGCGGATAGGTCTCCCACAGCCGGTCGTACGCTTCGTGAATCGCATTCCACGTGGCCAGACGGTCGCTCTTAATCTCGTCCTTCAGGGCGGCGAGGTCCGGCGCCGTGACGAGTTGGCCGCCAAGGTTCACCCAGTTGCGCTCGCGCGGCCCGGCGAGGGCGTGGGACATGGCGGCGAGAGTGGCCTCCGGATTGGCCTCCGTCCAGTCGAGCAGGTTCCTGACGGCGTAGATGTGGAGCATGTCGCGGTAAGCGGCGTAAGCGGCGTGGGCCTTGAGGACGAGGACGTCGCGGCGGGAGTGCTCGACCCGTTCGGCAAGGATCTGGAGCGTGTCCGGTTTGTCGGCCGGGCCGGTGAGCAGAGTCTGTCCGATGGTGGTGAGTGCATGCGCGTCCAGGGCGTCGGCCGGTTCGCCGCTCCTTCGCAGGTGGGCCTTGGCGGTCCATGTTTCGAGGAGGCCGAGCGCCGTGAAGATCTCCTCGGCGGTGTCCGGCGCCAGCGAATCGAACTCGATGTTCTGGATCTTGCGCTGCCGCAGGTCGCGGGCGCCGAACTTCCAGGTGTTCCGCGCCAGGGCGTACATGTTGTAGAGCCACCAGTAGGCGGGAAGCAGTTGGAGACGGCCGTTTGAGGTGTCGTTGGAGATGAGGCAGAAGGGGAGCGGCACATCGAGTTGGGCCGGGTAATCGCCCTTCGCCAGCAGTGCGAACGAGGCGAACCGGCAGTTGTGCTTGAGGCTGACGCACAAGCCGGGCCAGAAGCCGCGGCCGGCGTGGATTTCGCCGTCGGGGGCGCGGCTGTTGTGGTTCGAGCCGATGGTGGCGCAGGCGGCGATGTTGGACTGGCCCATCACGCACGAGGCGACCAGGAACGAGTTGTTGTGGTGCTGCTCGTGGGCGGGGAAGATCAGGTTGTTCAGGATCTCGCAGCACGAGACGGTCGAGTTCGCCCCCAGGTACGAGTGGATGAGTCTGGCGCCGTACTTGAGATTCGAGTTCTGGCCCAGGACGAAGCGGACGGCCTTGCACCCGTAGAAGATGTGGCACCCGCGTCCGATGATGCCGTTGACGAGTTCGACGCCTTCGCCGATCTGGCTGGGCTCGTCGGGGCTGGAGTTGATCGTCAGGTTCTTCAGTTTGTTGGCGCCCTTGATGTAGACGCACGGTCCGGTCTTGACGTCCTTGATGATCCGAGAGTTCTTGATGATGGACGCATCGCCGATCGTGCCGTAGAAGCCTCGGCGCAGGTCGAAGGAGCGCTGTGTGATCTCGCCCAGGCGCTCCATCAGTGTCGAATCGTCGCGGTACTTGGCCCAGAGGTAGGCGTCGGCGGCGATCATGCCGTCGAAGGGCAGGATGCTGCGGCCGCCGGCCTCGTTCACGAGGTCGATCCAGGTCCGCACGTCTTCCTCCTCACCCTCTTTGACGATGCCGTTGCCGAACTTGGCGTGGTTCGAGCAGTGCATCTCGTCCAGGTTCTGGAGGATGACGTTGTCGCCGACGATATAGTGGGCCAGGTACCGGACGTGGTGGATGGCAACGTTGTCGCCGATGTCGCAGGAGATGATGCGGCTGTTGGTCAGTCCGACCGGCACCGTCAGGTCGTGGTGCGACAGGTACACCGGGTCGAGCCGTCCGATGCGTACCAGGCCGTGGAACTCGCAGCCCCTGACGTGGGTGGGGTCGAAGTGGTCGGTGACGAGGATGTCGTCCCATCGATCGCAGTTGTTGGCGTTCTTGACGAGCGTCTCGATCTCGTCGGCGCGCAGAGTCCGCCACTCGCTCTCGTGCTTATGCGATTGCTCGTTTCGCAGATAGTACTCGTCCCGGCCTTCGGGAACGTACTCGCCGGTGATGAAGTCGCGGCCGAGCGACCCCATGGGAACGACCTCGATCTCGCTCATCGCCGGATTCCTTGTCGGCGCGGCCCGGGACGTGCCGGGCGCGACAGTCGCGCCGAATCGCGGCCGCCCTCAGCGCGGTCCTACGTGGTTTTGTCGGCCTGCTTCTGCTGCTGAACCCAGTCGTAGTACTCGCGCATCGTCAGTTCCGCTGCAGCCTCCGCGTCGCAGAAGACGATCGTGTCCGGATGAAGTTGCAGCGCGCTGGCCGTAATCATGCACGTGACGGGGCCTTCGACGGCGGCTGCCAGGGCAGTGGCCTTGTTCGCCCCGCTGGCCACCACGACGCACTGCCTGGCCTCGAGGATCGTCCCGACGCCCATCGAAATGGCCGTCCGCGGAACGTCCGCTTCATTCTCGAAGAAGCGGCTGTTGTCGGCGATGGTCTGCCTGGTCAGGTACACCAGGCGGGTGCGCGAGCCGAGGCTGCTTCCCGGTTCGTTGAACGCGATGTGCCCGTCGGAACCGACGCCGAGCACCTGGAGGTCGATCCCCCCGGCGTCGGCGATCTGCTGCTCGTACTCGGCGCACTGCGCCCTCCAGTCCTGGGCGGTGCCGGACGGGACACGCGTGTTATCGACCGGCACGTTGATGTGGTCGAAGAGTTCGGCGTTCATGAAGTAGCGGTACGACTGGGGATGGTCGCTGCCCAGGGCGGAGTACTCGTCCAGATTGAAACTGGATGTCTTCGAGAAATCGAGGGCCTCTTCCTTGTGCAGCCGGGCCAGTTCCCTGTAGAGCCCCATCGGGCTTGAGCCGGTTGCGAACCCGAGGACCGCGTCGGGCTTGGCATGTACGAGGTCGGCCACAACGCGTGCCGCCTTGACGCTCACTTCGTCGTAGTCGGTGCAGATGACAATCTCCATCAAGCGTCTCCTTTGCTGGTGCATCTGGTCTCTTGTGTGGAAGAGGACTCCCCGGCGGAATCCTCCGTTCGCTTGGGGTGGCGCACGCCGATCCCCGGATGCCGCTCCCCCGGCAGCGTATTCATCGGCCGCCGGCGCCGACCGCCGATAGAAATTGTTGATTTACCCATTCGGCTGTCGGCCGGCGTGTTTCGGTTCCGATTATGGAGCCCGTACGGGCCAGTGCTCCGTTACGCGTCATCGGATGCATAATAGCCGGGTGCCACTGGCGGCTTGTCCGCCAGTGCCTTCCTGCTGCTCGCCAAACACTGGCTGACAAGCAGCCAGTGGCACCCCGCAAACCAGCAGCGACAGAGCACCAGGCACGCCTTACCCCTACCCCAAAGGCGGCGCGGCGGCGCCACCCCACGGGCGAAGCGCACGGACGGCCGGTCAGCCGTGCAGTCTGACCGCCAGGTCGGCCACGTTGCGGCCGAGTTTGCGACACTCGCCCGTGGCCCGGTCGTCGGGCGCACCGATGGCCACCGGGCCGTAGTGGTCTCTCTGGCTGGTACCCTGGACGATCATGCCGTGGATGAGCATGGCCTGGAGGATCGAGAGGATGGTCGTCTCGTTCCCGCCGCCGAGGTTGGCAGCGCTCGTGAACGCGCCGCCCACTTTGCCCTCCAGTTGACCGTGCAGGACGACGCTCTTGTCGAAGAGGTCTTTGACCTGGGCGGCCATCTGGCCGTAATACGTGGGGCTGCCGACGAGAAGTGCGTCGTAGTCGGTCAGACTCTCGGCGTCGGTCTCCTCGACGGTCTTGAGGTCGATCTCGGCGCCTTGGATTTCGCGTGCCCCCTCGGCCACGAACTCGGCCATCTTGGCGGTGTTTCCGCTGTGAGAGTAGTAGGTGATCAGGATTTTCGCCATCGGGCTGCCTCCTTGTCAGTTTCGCAGTGGGGCTGCCTTTGGATAAATACCGGTACAGGCCGCGCGCTTCAAGCAAAACGTTGCTGCGGGCTGCGCGGGGCAGGCGCCGGGAGCGGCTGCTTTTTGCACATGACTTTCCGCCGCCCTCGTGTTAGATGGTTGGGAGGTCCTTTCGAGGAGAGTCGTCATGGCAAAGGCAGGCAGAGTTACACGCCGCACGTTCCTGAAGGCTGCCGCAGGTGCCGCTGCCGCGCCGTATGTGGTTTCGGCGTCGGCGCTCGGTGCGGCGGGCCGGCCGGCGGCGAGCGAGCGGATCGTTGCGGGTTCCATCGGCGTCGGAGGGCAGGGCGACCGCGACATGAGCGCTCTGCTCGGAGACAAACGCGTCCAGATGGTCACCGTGTGCGACTGCGACTCGGGCAGCACGAACTACGAGCGCGGATGGCATCGCGGAATCGCTCCGGCGAAAGAGAAGATCGAGAAACGCTACGCCGACGAGAAAGCCTCCGGGACGTTCAAGGGCGTGTTCACCACGCCGGACTTCCGCGAACTCCTCGCACGCAAAGACATCGACGCCGTCACGTGCTCGACGCCCGACCACTGGCATGCCGGCGTCGTGGTCGCAGCCGCAAGGGCCGGCAAGGACATCTACTGCCAGAAGCCGCTGTCGTTGACGATTTCCGACGGACAGGCCATGGTGCGGGCCGTCAAACGGTACGGCCGTGTGTTTCAGTGCGGGAGCCAGCGGCGTTCGAGCAGCAAGTGCCGCCACGCGTGCGAACTGGTGCGAAGCGGCCGTATCGGCAAGTTGCACACCATTCGCGTGGGGCTTCCGGGAGGGCACTCGAACCCGCGGAATGGCCGCTCGCCGGCGGTCATGCCCGTCCCCAAGGGGTTCGACTACAACCGGTGGCTCGGCCCTGCGCCCGAGGCGCCGTACACGCTCGACCGGTGCCATTGGACGTTCCGCTGGAACCTCGACTACTCGGGCGGCCAGATCACCGACTGGGGCGCCCACTACGTCGACATGGCCCACTGGGGCATGGGCGCCGAACGGACGGGCCCCATCGAGGTCACCGGCACGGGCAGGTTCCCGCCGCATACCGACCTCTGGAACACCGCCACGGAGTTCCACGTCGAGGCGACGTACGCGGGCGGCATGAAGATGATCGTCACGAGCCACGGCGGCGGCTTTCGCTTCGAGGGCACCGAAGGGTGGGTGGACCTGGGCGGAGGCTGCGAGCCGAAGTCGCTCTGGCAATCCAAGATCGGCCCGGGCGACGTCCACCTCTATGAGAGCCGCAGCCAGCACGGCAACTTCATCGATTGCATCCTCTCGCGAAAGCCCACGGCCGCGCCCGTGGACGTGGCTCACCGCAGCATCACGCCGTCGCATCTCGGCAACATCGCCATGATCCTCGGCCGCACGTTGAAGTGGGATCCCGAGAAAGAGGAGTTTCCCGGCGACGCGCAGGCCAACGCGATGCGTTCGCGGCCGTATCGTGCGCCGTGGCGCTTGTAGGCGCGTCGCAACGGTCCATGAGTGTTGACACCTCGGCGCCTCGCCGGTAGGCTGCTTCGTGAGTCCCTGGTCGTGAGGGCGGTGCCATGAAGCCGACGGAGGGTCTTGTTCTGTTTCCCCTGCTGCTTGCCGCGCTCGTCGTCTGCGCTTCGTGCCCCGGCGCGCCGGCGCCTGTCGACGCATGGCGGCCGCCGACCGTTGTGAAGATTGACCCGGGAGAAGCGTGGATGGCCAGGTCGCCAACGTACGGCGTGATGTACGGCGGGCCTCGCAAGGGAGCGCCCGCCTACATGCTCCTGCGCGACGGCGACCTCGTCTCGGCGGGGGGGGGACCGCCCTTCACGTACCGTTCGACCGACGGGGGCGCGGTGGCCGTATCGGCGAGCGAGGCCGGGATTAACGTGGCCGGCAACCTGGTTACGCTCGACCTCGCCAAGGGCGAGGGATGGCAGTGGCTCGAGCGGGCCACGCCCGAGGAGGTCTCGGCGCTGCGTCTCGTGCGCCTGGACAAGCCCACCGACATCGAACGCGAGCACCTGCTCCGGAAAGTGGCCGACGGGAACCCGCACGTCGACCTGGCCGTGGGCGATGGTGCGGCCCTGGAACAGGCGCTCGCGGTGTTCATGCCGCGTCGGCTGTGGATCGAGAACGTGCGTCTGACGGAAGACGTGCAGGGGCTCATCGCGGCACAGTCGCGGCTCGAGGTCCTTGCGATCAAGGGCGATGACAAGGATGGACTGGCGTTCCTGGCGCGCGTGCGGGGGCTGCGGACGCTCATCCTCCACAAGTGGGACCCCAAGACGGCCGGCCCGATTCCCGACGGGATGACCGGCCTGCGGTCGCTCCTCGTGCTGGGCGGGAGCATAAAGGACCTTGCGCCGCTCGGCAACCTGCCGCGCCTCCGGGAACTGACGTTCTGGGGGACGGAGTCGCTCCGCGACATCGGCCGCCTGACAGAGTTCCCGCACCTGCGTGTTCTGGTCTTCCAGAGGTGCAAGGGCGTGGCCGACCTCCAGGTCCTGAACAACCTGAAGGGCCTGCGGTGGTTGGGCCTGCCGGACGCGACGACGCCCGCGCAACTCGGCCGGGTCGTGCGGGAACACCCCGACCTTGAGATCCTCGCTGTGGCGTGGTGCGGGAAGATCGTGGACCTGACGCCCATCCGGCGGCTCGAGCGCCTCTCGGCCCTGGTGGTCGCGACGGCGGCGCCCCTGGACCCGCTGTATCGGATGAAGACACTCAAGTTCCTGGCCGTGGGCCTGGACAAGAAAAAGGACGACGCCGAGTCGGCCCGCGTCATGGCGCAAGTCCAGCAGGCGCTGCCCGACACGGCCGTCGTCCGCGTGGCGCCGCTCTGCCTGGGCTCAGGGTGGATCCTGCTGCTCGTGCCGCTTGCCGCGCTGGCGTGGTGGCTGGCAGCGAGGCGGAGGCGTCGCCGGCCGAGACCGGACGCCTGCCATGTTTGACGGAGGAGATCCTCATCGCGGCCGTCGTCGCGCGGTCCTCGAAGCGGCCGCCGCGTTGAGGATAGGTTGGGTGTATTCTCACCGGCGATGAAAGGGGAAGGTCATGTCGAGCCGCCGCCCGGTCGTCCTGCTCTTGCTGCTGGTCGTCTTTCCGCTGATGGGCGCCCCATGCTGGGGGAGGTCCTCCGAGCGCGGGGCCTGGCGACCGCCCAAGGTGGTCAGCGTCGAGGCCGGCGAGGCGTGGATGATGGCGATGTCGCCACTCTATGGCCTGCTATTCCAGAGTGGCGTCAAGAAAGGGGATGTGACCCATCTGCTCGTCAGGGACGGGGAACTGATCACGGGCGGGGAGATCCCGTGGTTTCCCTATCGATCCGCGGACGGCCGGTCGCTGAAGGTGGCCGGCGATAAGGCCCACGTCACGCTCGCCGGCAAGACGGTGACCCTGTGGCTGGGGGAGGAGGGCGGCTGGGAATGGCTGAAGAAGGCCACGCCCGAGCAGATGGCGTCCCTGCGTTTGGTCATGGTCGGCGCCAAGGAACCGCCTGAAGGGGTTGATGCGGAGGCCCTGCTCAAGAGGCTGGCCGGCGAGAACCCCGCGGTCGGGCTGATCGTATCGGGAGCCGACGCGCTGGCCGTCGTCTTGCGGCTTTTCGATCCTCACTGGCTTGGCTTCGGGGACGTGACGCTCGAGAAAGGGCACTCGGCGGCGCTCGTCGCCGAGAAACAACTCCGGACGCTGTTGACGGAGGCCGATGAGAAGGACAACCTTGCGTTCCTGGCAGGTCTGCCCGGCCTGGAAACGCTTTTCCTCACCAAGTGGGACGTCGAGAAGGCCGGTCCGCTTCCCGACGGCCTCGCAAATCTGCGGTCGCTCGTCGTCTTCGCCGGAAAGATGAAGGACCTCTCGTGCCTCGGCAAACAGCCTGGCCTTGAGGAACTGACTCTGACGGCCGAGAAGTCGCTCACCGACATCAGCGCCCTGGCCAACCATCCGCACCTAAAGACCCTGTGCCTGCGATCCTGCGAGGGCGTGACCGACCTGGCGGTCCTGGAGAAACTCAAAGGTCTCAAGTGGCTGGCCCTACCACCTGCCACCACCCAGAAGCAGTTCGCAGACATCGTGCGCAGCCATCCGGACCTGGTCGTGCTCGAGGCGACCAAGTGTGAGAAGATCACGGACCTGGGGCCCGCCGGGGACCTCAAGCACCTGAAAGCGCTGATCCTGGCGACCAAGGCGCCCCCCGACCCCCTCTACCAGATGAAAGGCCTGGAGTACCTGGCGGTGGCCGTGGAAAAGAAAGACGGCAAGGTGAAGCCGGAGCACCAGGAGATGGTGGTCCGGCTCCAGAAAGAACTGCCCGACACGGCCGTCGTTCGCCTGGCGCCGCTCTGCCTGGGCTCGGGGTGGATCCTGCTGCTCGTGCCGCTTGCCGCGCTGGCGTGGTGGTTGGCAGCGCGACGGAGGCGGCGCCGGCCGAGACCGGACGCCTGCCATGCCTGACGGGGGAGGCCACGAGCGCGGCCTTGGGCGGCCAGTCGTGGAGGCGGCCGCCGCGTGGGCGGGGATGGTGCTGTTCGCGCTGTTCGTCCGAAGCGGCCTGCCGTGGGTTGTCCTGTCGGGGGCCGGGCTGCTTGTGACGGCGCTGGCCGTAGCCAACTCGTTCCGTGTTGAACGTCGCCCCGCCGCGATCCTCGGCTTCTCTCCGGTCTCCGGGAAGGTGGCGGCGTATCTGATTCTTGGCTGCGCCGTAGGGGCGGGGCTGGGCATCCTCCACCGTGTCGTGTGGGAGATGGGGGCGTTGCCCCGAGGGTTCGGGCGGTTTGTCTTTGTTGCCGTCGCCATCGGAGCGAGCGAGGAACTGGTCTATCGCGGGTACGTCCAGGGGAGGCTCCGTCGCCTGGGGTGGGTGATTGCGGTGCTTCTTGCGGCGGCAGCGCACACGGCGTACAAGGCGGCGCTGTTTGCCTTTCCTCCGGAAGGCGTGGTTATCGACCTTGAGTTTCTTGCCGTCTGGACGCTCATCGGCGGTGTGGTCTTCGGTGCGCTTCGCGAACTCTCCGGCAGTGTCCTCGCGCCGCTTGCCGCGCACGTCCTGTTCGACATCGTTGTCTATGGCGAAAACGTCCAGGCCCCGTGGTGGGTGTGGTCGTAGGGGGGTTGGCGGGTTCAGGGGTGGCACGGAAGTCCCGGCGCGCCGGGACGGCCGTGTGCCCCAAATGTAGAACACGGCCACGCTTGCGCGTGACCGTGCCACCCGGCGAAGGGTAAGCGCGGCTGTTGACTACGCGTTGCTCTTCGCCGGCGCCTTGTCGTGGCCGAAGGGGCTGATCTCGCGCAGCCGCCGGATGATTGGTGGCAGGACCTCCACGACCTTATCGATCTCCTCCTGCGTGTTGTAAATGCTCAGGCTGAAGCGAATGGATCCGTGGGCGGCCGTAAAGGGCACGCCCATCGCCCGCAGGACGTGGCTGGGTTCGAGGCTGCCGGTGGTGCACGCCGACCCGCTGGAGGCGCAGATGCCGTGTTGGTCGAGCATTAGGAGGATGGCTTCACCCTCGACGTACTCAAAACTGATGTTGGTCGTGTTCGGGAGCCGTTGCTCGCGGCTGCCGTTGACGCTGGCGTCGGGCGCGCTGTCCAGGAGCGCGTTCTCCAGGCGGTCTCGCAGGGCGGCGACCTCGGTGTTCTCTTTGTGGAGGTTCTGGTTGGCGAGTTCGGCGGCCTTGCCGAAGGCGACGATGAGCGGGACCGACTCCGTCCCGCCGCGCCGGTTGCTCTCCTGGTGCCCGCCGATGATGTGCGGGCTGAACCGCGTCCCGCGACGCACGTACAGCGCGCCGATGCCCTTCGGGGCGTGGAGTTTGTGGCCGGACAGGCTCAGCATGTCGATCGGCAACTCCGAGACGTTCATTGGAATCTTGCCCACGGCCTGGACCGCATCGGTGTGGAACAGGATGCCTCGCTCGCGGCAAAGCGCGCCGACCGCTTCGACAGGCAGCAGGACGCCGGTCTCGTTGTTGGCCCACATCACGCTGACGATTGCCGTGTCCTCATCCAGCGCATCCTCGAAGGCGGCCACGTCGAGCAGGCCTTGGGCGTCGACGGGGATCTGGGTTACGCGATACAACGGCTGGTGGCGGCCCCCCTGGGCAAGCGCCTGGCACAGGTTCTTGACGGCGGGGTGTTCGACGCGCGTCGTAATGAGGTGACGCCGGTCGGGGCAGCAGTCCAGGGCGCTCATGATGGCCGTGTTGTCGCTCTCCGTGCCGCACGACGTGAAAATGATCTCCGTCGGATGGCACCCCAGGAGGTGGGCCACCCGCCGGCGCGCCTCGTCAACGTGGGCCTTCACCTGGCCGCCGAAGGTGTGGATGCTCGATGGGTTGCCGTACAGCCGGTCGAGGAACGGCATCATGGCGTCGCGGACCTCGGGTGCGACCGGCGTCGTGGCGTTGTTGTCGAGGTAGATGATGTTGTCCATGGCCGTGGTTCCTCTCACGGGGGGCCTCCGGGCAGGCTGCCGCCCACGTCTTCGACGACGATCTCCGGATCCACGAGTTCCTTGAGGCGCTCTTCGATCGCGCCTTTGAGCGTGAAATCCTTGACGCGGCACCAGGCGCAGTGGCCTCGCAGCGCCACCTGGACCATCTTGCCGTCGATGTCGATGAGTTCGATGTCGCCGCCGTCGGCCTGGAGCATCGGACGGATCTCATGCTCAATGACCTGTTGGATGAGCGTCATTCGCTCCAGGTTCGTCATGGGCGTGCGGCGCTGTCTGGCTTTGGCGACGTGCTCGGCCTTGGGACCGTGGACCTTCTGGATGATGGCCTCGATTTCGGGGTGGCATCCCTGGCACCCGCCGCCCGCCTTCGTGAAATGCGTGACCTGCTCGACGGTGTGCAGGTTCTGCTCGCGGACGACCTTCTCGATGAGTTTGTCGGTCACGCCGAAGCACCGGCAGACGATGGCGCCCTCGTCCTCGAACTCGAACGGTCGGCCGCGGTACAGGGCGATGGCCTTCTGAAGGGCTTCCGTGCCCATGACGGAGCAGTGCATCTTGGCCTCGGGCAAGCCGCCCAGGTAGTCCGCTATGTCGTTGTTCGTCAACCTTTCGGCTTCCTCGATCGTTTTGCCCTTGATGAGTTCGATGAGCGCGTCGGAGGAAGCGATGGCGCTGGCGCACCCGAAGGTTTGGAACTTGGCGTCTGCGATGCGGCCGTCCTCATCGAGCCGGATCATCAGCCTCAGGGCATCGCCGCACGTAATGCTGCCTACCGTGGCGTCGAGATCCGGGCGCTCGATGACGCCGGTGTGCTTCGGGTGCAGGAAGTGCTCTTTGACCTTGTCGGTGTAGTCCCACATGGCGGCCTGGGCCTCCTTGCCCGTCTCATCCGCCTATTCTATACGTGGGGGCGACGAGTATCAAGACGAGGGGGAACGAATCCGGGGCCGACGCTCCGCCGGCACGGTGGGCAGCGCCGGGCATGCGCTGCTGCACGCCGCACCTGACGGAGGACCTTCTTCGAAAGCGGGAGAGGCCGGCGCCTCCACCGAAGCCGCCGGCCTCTTGAGGATTGTGATAAGTTTGCCGCCTGCTACTCGAGCGCCTTGTCGAACCTGACGGCGATGATGTAGTCGTCTCCTCGCTCTTCGACGCGCACGACGTGGCTGGGCACCGGAACACGGCGAGCGATCTGGTCCACGTTCTTCGGGACGAGCAGAAACTCCAGCGTGACGTCCTGTCCCTCGACCACCCCTACGTGGGCCGGGAACCCTGCCAGTTTCGCGCCGGTGGTCGAGATGTCCACCGTCCAGCCCCGGAACACCTCGCGCCATGCCTGGTCGCGGATGACCGTGTCGTATTTTCGCCGCTGGCGGCGGTACCGGCGACGGTTGCCCGCCAGATGCCGCGTCAATGTGTCCAGTATGATTCCCACGGTCACCAACTCCTTATGCTTGTGGTTCTGCCTGGTTCAGACGCTGCGCGCCCACAGTATTCGTGCATCGGCATAACGCGGCCGCCGGCTGAAGTTTTCTTCGCGGCAGGTACGTCGATTCAAGGCGTTTGGCGGTTTGCTTGACTTGGGTTTCCGCCGGCCCTAGACTGCGGCGAGCGGTATCTGTCAGCGAGACTGTTCGACGGCGTCGCGTCATGGCGCGACGTGCCCGTTTGCCGGCGGGCATGCCCGCCGTGTTCCGCAGCGATGCGGCAAGGAGGTACCCGTGCAGCGGACCCTCGTTATGCTCAAGCCCGATGCCGTCCATCGCGGGCTGGCCGGCCGCATCCTCGCACGCTTCGAGGCCAAGGGCCTCAAGATCCTTGCCATGAAGATGGCGATGCTCGACCGCGAGACGGCCCAGCACCATTACGCCCAGCACAAGGGCAAGGACTTTTACGAGCCGCTCATCCGGTTCGTGACCGGTGGGCCGATGGTCTTTGTCGTGCTTGAGGGCAAAGGCGCCGTCGCCCTCGTCCGCAAGATGATGGGGGCGACGTTCGGTCCGGAAGCCGAACCGGGGACGATACGCGGCGACTTCGGCGTCTCGAACCGTTTCAACCTGGTCCACGGCAGCGACTCGCCCGAAGCCGCCCAGAAGGAGATCGACCTGTTCTTCAAACCGGAGGAACTCATCGACTGGATCCCCGCCGACTGGCCCTGGCGGTACGACTTCTCCACCGGCGACGTGGTTTGATCTTGCCGCTCGAGCACGACGTTCGAGCCCGCCGTTCGAGCCCGCCGCGGAAGCGGCGGGGCACGTTCCCCTGGGCGAAACGTTTATTTGCCGCATAGTCGAGCAGGTGAGAAATCGGTTCCATGCCACGCCCCGCCAAACGCGACGTCGTCATCGAGGCCCTCCGGTTCCGCCCGCCGCCGTACGTCCCGTGGGCGTGGGACATGACACAGGGATGCACCGAGCGGATGAAGGAGCACCTCGGCACCGCCGACCTCGCCCCGTTCATCGACACGCATTTCCTCGACCTTGGCGCCCGGATCGGCCGCTTCGAATCCGTTGGCAACGACCTCTACCGCGACGTCTACGGCGTGCTCTGGGATCGCAGTGTGGATAAGGACATCGGCAAGCCTGTCGAGTGGCCGATCCGCCAACCGTCGGACCTGCCCGCCTACGAGTGGCCCGACGCCGCCGACGATTCCTGGTACGCCGACATCCCGCCGCAACTGGCCGCTCGCCCCGACCTCTTCAGCCGGTACATGCTCGGCTTCTCGCTGTACGAGCGGGCGTGGACGATGCGCGGCCTGATGGAACTTCTGAGCGACATGGCCGAGCGGCCGCGCTTCGTCGAGGATCTCCTGGACCGGATCGTCGAGCACAACCTCGTCCAGATCCGCAAGGCCCTCGCGTTTCCTATCGACGCGGTCTACTTCGGCGACGATTACGGGATGCAGACGGGCCTGATCATGGGGCTGGACCATTGGCGGCAGTTCTTCAAGCCGCGCCTGGCCCGCATGTTCGCCCCCGTCCGCGAGGCGGGCAAGTACGTCTTCCTGCACTCGTGCGGGTGCGTCGTCGAACTGTTCGACGACCTAATCGAGATCGGTCTCAGCGCGTTCAACCCGTTTCAGCCGGAGGTGATGGACATCTTCGCCATCAAGCGGCAGTACCACGGCCGCCTGGCGTTCCACGGGGGGATGAGCATCCAGAAGATCCTGCCGTTCGGCACGCCCGATGAGGTACGCGATGCCGCTGCCGCCCTCATCGAAGCGGGTCGCGTGGGCGGCTACATCTTCTCGCCCTCCCACAGCGTCCCGCCCGACGTCCCGCCCGAGAATCTCATCGCCATGATGGACGTCGTGCGCAGCCAGCCGGGCTACGCTTCCGCCTAAGCCTACAACGCTACTTTGCGCGGCGGGTCTTGGCGCAGCCGTTTCCGATTGAATAAACCGGACTCCTGCCTATAATCACCCCTCGGGAGCACATCCGGACGGAGCATTACCATGATTCGGCGGATCGATGCCGGAACGCCCGAAGGTCGCGAGGCGCTGGAGATTCTGCGCGCCCGCCTCAGCGCCCAGCAGGGCATGGTCTCGGGCAAGGGCGCCGCCACGGTCGAGGACGATGTCCGCCGCATCCTCGACGACGTCCGCGAGCGGGGCGATGAGGCCGTCTGCGAGTGGACCAACCGCTTCGACGGGTCGAGCCTCACGCCGGCCGACCTTCGCGTGCCGGAGAATGAGATCGAGGCGGCCTACGAGGCCGAGTCCGAGGACTTCATCGCGACGGCCACGCGCATTCGCGATCGGATCCGCGAGTTCCAGCGGCAGATTCTGCATCGCGACCCGCCGGCGCTCGCGCGCGGCGGACGTGTTCTGCGGCAGGTGTATCGTCCGCTTGCGCGGGTCGGCGTCCGCGCGCCGGGGTGGAAGGCGTTCTACCCGTCGTCGTTGCTGATGACGGCGGTGCCGGCGTTGGCGGCGGGCGTGCCGGAGGTGGCTGTCGCTTCGCCCCCGACCGCCGACGGCGACATCCATCCGGCCGTCCTCGCCGTCTGCCGCGTCTGTGGCATCCACGAGGTCTACCGGATGGGCGGCACGCCGTCTATCGCGGCGTTCGCCTGCGGCACGCAGACGATCCGCCCCGTCGAGATGATCGCCGGCCCCGGCAACCAGTACGTCACGGTGGCCAAGCGGATGGTGTACGGCCGGGTGAAGATCGACAGTCTGGCCGGTCCGAGCGAGGTGGTCGTCCTGGCCGATTCGTCGGCCGACCCGCGCCTCGTGGCCGCCGACATGCTGAGCCAGGCCGAACACGATCCCGGGTCGGCCATCCTGGTGACGCCCGACGGGGCGCTGGCCGACGCGGTCGCCCGTGAGATCGAAACGCAGGTGGCCGACCTCGACCGCGCCGACGCCACCCGCGAGGCGCTGAAGAAGTACTCCGCCGCCGTCGTCGTGGCCGATATGGACGAGGCTGCACGCGTGACCAACCATCTGGCGCCCGAGCACCTGGAGATCCAGACCGAGCAGCCGGAGACGGTGCTTCGCAGCATCCGCTGCGCCGGGGCGGTCTTCCTCGGCCGCTATACCCCTGTCGCGGTGGGCGATTACGTGGCGGGGCCGAGTCACACGCTGCCGACCGGCGGGACGGCTCGCTGGGCGAGCGGCCTGACGGCGAACGATTTCCGCCGGTCGATGAGCGTTATCGCCTACGACCGCGACGCCCTGGAGGCCGACGCCGAGGACGTGTACCGCATGGCCGAGACGGAAGGCCTGACGGCCCACGCCGAAAGCGTCCGCAAACGCCTCGAACAGCAACGTTAGCCGCGGCGCTAGCGCCGCGCGTGCCGTTGGTGATGCCCATGAGTTACTTCCGCAAGAACATCGACGAGATGTCCGGCTACGTCCCCGGCGAGCAACCGGGGGCCGACGAACGTGTCATCAAACTCAACACCAATGAGAACCCGTATCCGCCCTCGCCGCGCGTCCTCCAGGTGCTGAGCCAGACCGACTGGTCCGTCCTGCGCAAGTACCCCGACCCGATGGCGAACAAGGTTCGCGACATCGTCGCGCGGCTGTTCAACGTGGACCGCCGGAACGTCCTGTGCGGCAACGGCAGCGACGAACTGCTGACGCTCGTGCTCCGGGCGTTCGTCGGAGAGGGCGAGCGCATCGCCTGGCCGACGCCGACGTACTCGCTGTACCCGGTCCTGGCGGAGATCCAGGCGGCCGAGGCGGTCGAGATTCCGACGCGCGACGATTTCACGCTACCCCTTGACGAACTCGCCCACGTCGATGCCAAGGTCGTCGTCGTCTGCAACCCGAACGCGCCGACGGGCGTCTTCACGCCGGTTGAGGCGATCGCCGACCTCGCCGACCGTTTCGGCGGCGTCGTCGTGGTGGACGAGGCGTATGCCGACTTCGGCCCCGGCTCGGCGGTCGCGACCGTCAGGGACAAGGTGAACGTCCTGGTGCTGCGGACGCTGTCGAAGTCGTACAGTCTGGCGGGGCTTCGGTTCGGCTTTGCCGTAGGCCCGGCCGATCTGATCGCGGGCCTCGTGAAGGCCAAGGATTCGTATAACACCGACGCCGTCTCGATCGAGGTCGCCGCCGCCGCCCTCCAGGACCAGGAGTGGATGCGGGCGAACGTCGAGAAGATCCGCTCCGAACGCGACCGCCTGACGGTGCGTCTGGGCGCCCTGGGGTTCGACGTGACGCCGTCGGAGTCGAACTTCCTTCTGGCCCGCGTCCCGGATTCGGACGGCGCGGCGTGGTACGAGGACCTGAAGGCCCGCGGCATCCTGGTCCGCTACTGGAACCTGCCGCGACTTGCCGATAAGGTGCGCATCACCGTGGGGACGCCCGGCCAGAACGATGCCCTGTTGGCGGCCCTCGAAAAACGATGCGAGGAGACCAGCGTATGAGTGCCCAACCCGATAGAGGAGAGCGGCGCGCGGACGTCTCGCGCCAAACGAAAGAGACGCAGATTGAACTCGCCCTGAACCTTGACGGGGCAGGGCGGGCCGAGATCGACTCGCCCGCAGGGTTCCTCAACCACATGCTCAATCTGCTCGCGCGGCACGCGGCGGTGGATCTGAAGGTTGTGGCCGCCGGCGACACCGACGTGGACCTCCACCACACGGTCGAGGACATTGGCATCTGTCTCGGCCAGGCGGTCGAGGAGGCCCTCGGCGACCGGGCGGGCATCGCGCGGTTCGCGTCGGTTGCCGTCCCGATGGACGAGGCCCTGGCCGAGGTCAGCCTCGACCTCTCCGGCCGGCCGTTCCTGGTGTACAACGTGACGTTCCCCGGCGAGCGGGTCGGCGAGTTCGAGACGGAACTCGTCGAAGAGTTCCTCCAGGGCTTCGTCAATCACGCCCGCGCGACACTGCACGTCAACGTCCCCTACGGCGCGAACGACCACCACATCGCCGAGGCGATCTTCAAGGGCGTGGCCCGTGCCCTGAAGGCTGCCGTCGCCCGCGACCCGCGCGGCGGCGGCATCCCGAGCACGAAGGGCGTGCTATGAAGTGTCCGGCATGAACTCTGCGCGGCGGGTCTCCGCACCCGCCGCGCACCAACTTCAAGAGATTCATCTCGGACCGCTCAGTCCAGCCGGCCCGTCTTCGGCAGGCCGCCCACGAGAGGAAGGCAGTAGTCGCGGAAGGCGGGACGGATGTCGTTTCCGCTTGGGCTGATGTACTTCTTCGGCACCTCGCGGTTGCCGCCGGCCACCCTCTTGAGTGCGATCAGCGCGAGGTAAGCACGGTACGGCTTGCCCTTCTTGCGCTTGATGGCAACCGAACCGCTACTGCCCTGGCACGCCCACTTCACGGCCGCACGCCCCACCATGCGAGCCTCTTTCTGGTCCACAGGGCTGGCGAATCCGGGGAACGACCGCTGGAGGTACCCGAAGGTATCGCCCCTGACGCGCGAGATGCCCAGGCTTTTCAGGCCGGCCTTGATCCGGATCGTCAGGTAATCGGCCAGCGCGCCGGTGCCGGAGAGTTGGAAGTGCCCGAACGAATCGTTCTTGACGTCGGCTTCCGACTGTGTGGCGATCCGCTTGGCCCACAGTTTGCCCTTGGCGTCGCGCACGCCCTCGCTGACGCAGACGACGGCCCGCCCGTACCTGTTGCAGACGGCACGGACGTCCTTGAGGAACTTGGTGATAGAGAACGGGACCTCCGGCAGGTAGATCAGGTGCGGTCCGTCGCCGGGTTTGCGGCGGGCGAGCATGGTGGCGGCGGTCAGCCATCCGGCGTCGCGGCCCATGATGACGTCGACCTTGATGCCGGGGATGCTCTGGTTGTCGAGGTCGTCCCCGCGCACCGCGTTTGCCACAAAGCGGGCCGCACTGCCGAACCCCGGCGTGTGGTCGCTGCCCACCAGGTTGTTGTCGATCGTCTTTGGGATGTGGACCAGGCGCATGCGGTACCCGGCGTCCCGTGCCATACCGGCGATGATGTTGGTGGATTTGGCCGAGTCGTCGCCGCCGATGTAAAAGTAGTACCGCACGTCGCGGGCGCGGAGGACATCGAGGATTCTGGCGCAGTCGGCTTCATCGGGTTTGTGGCGGCACGAACCGATTGCCGCCCCGGGCGTCACGGCGATCGCCTCCAGCCGCCGCGCCCCCACCCGCGAGAGGTTGACGAACTCCTCGGCCATCATGCCGAGGGTGCCGTGACGGGCGCCGAGGAGTTTTGTGATCTGGCGGTGCTTTCTGGCTTCCTCGATCGCGCCGACGAGGCTCTGGTTGATGACCACGCTCGGACCGCCCGACTGCCCGATCAAAGCGTTTCCAACGAGTGTCCCGGCCACGGCAGCCTCCTTTGGACGTACTGGACCCGTCGCCCCTTCGCGGGCGACGTATCCTTCCCGACGGCAACGCGGTTGTCAAGGCCTTTTGCGAGGCTCCCGACCCGGCGCGCGGATTGGTTGGGTGTGGCAAGTTTTTCTGGTCCCGATACATCGGGACAGGCGGTTGTAGCGCCGGGCTTTATGCCCGGCGGCCGTTGGCGGCGGCGCCGGC
>CAYVAM010000024.1:0-33957 GCA_964449275.1 uncultured Anaerolineales bacterium | reverse complement strand
CCGTCAGGCGCCTGTTCTAAACAAGAGCCGTACCACAAGACGCGTTTCGAGCCCGAATCTTACTTATCTTCGCAAACGATGTCAACGATAGAACACCGGGCCTCGCTGCCGGGCGTGGGCGGACTCGCGTTACCACCTGCTACTGCCCCGCTGATTCCTCGGCAGGCGCTTCGGGCGCCTGCGGCTCTTCTGCCGGCGCCTGCGGCTCTTCTGCCTCTTCTGCCGGCGCCTGCGCCTCTTCTGCCTCTTCTGCCGGCGCCTGCGGCTCTTCTGCCTCTTCTACCGGCGCCTGCGGCTCTTCTGCCTCTTCTACCGGCGCCTCCGGCTCTTCTGCCTCTTCTACCGGCGCCTGCGGCGCTTCTACCGGCGCCTGCGGCGCTTGGGCGCGTCTGACGTTCTCGGCCTTCGGGCCCTTGGGGCCCTGGGTCACGTCAAACTCCACATCTTCGCCCTCGGCGAGGGTCTTGAACCCTTCGCCCTGGATGGAGGTGTGGTGGACAAACACGTCCGGCCCACCGTCCTGCTCGATGAAGCCGAAGCCCTTCTGGTCATTGAACCACTTCACTTTTCCTGTAGCCACTGGTACTGCCCCTTACGCTCTTCCCGGCGATGTTCCCCACGGATTCTGAGCCGGGAAGTCCCTCAGAACCGATTGATTGGACCGCCACTCGGCAGTCTCCGCTTCCGTCAGGCGCCTGTTCTAAACAAGAGCCGTACCACAAGACGCGTTTCGAGCCCGCATCTTACTTATCTTCGCAAACGATGTCAACCATAGAAATCGAGCGCCCGCCGCGCTCTCGCTGCGGTTGCCCGCCGAGCCATCGCCCAGGCGATGCCGCTCCTACACATCGTCGGGTATTTCGTACCCCTTGCGGTAGGTGGGCTTGAGCAGGCGGTTGCCCTCGTCTTTGTCGAACGTGCCGGTTTTCGCATCGTAGACCAGGGCCGTGTTGCCGGCACGGTGGGCGATGTTGCCCATGTGCATGGTCGAGCACGTCTGATGGACGACGGCGATATCGGCCGTGGGGGCCTTGCGGCTGCGGACGCACTCGAGGAAGTTCTGGTAGTGCGGCACGTCGCACGGCCGGCCGTAGGTCTTCTCGACGACCTTGCCGCCCGAGGTCATCACGATCCACCCGCCGCCGTGGCGACCGACGATCATCATCAGGTCCGACCCGTACAGTTCGATGCGTGTGGCGTTCTGCGTCCAGTACGGGAACTCGTCCTTGCGGCGAATGGTGCTGGTGGTCTTTTCCATGTATCGCGGGTAGCCGGTCAACTCGAAGGTCATCACGAAATCGCCGAAATCGTAGTTCACCGTCTGGACGTCGGGCACCTGCGAGTCGTCGCCGCGGTGGCAGTAGCGGCCGCCGAGCGCCCGGACGCTCTTCGGCATGCCGGGGTCGCCCATGAGCATCAGGGCGAGGTCGATCTGGTGGATGCCGTCGTTGCCCATGTCGCCGCCACAGAAATCCCAGAAGTAGAGCCATCCGCGGATGAGCCCCTGATGGTACGGCCGCGCGGCCGCACGGCCGAGCCAGGCGTCCCAGTCAAAACCGGCGGGTTTGGCGCCGGGGTCGCCCAGGCGGAACGGGCCGCCCTTCTTCATGTTGAAGACGCGGACCAGGCAGATCTTGCCCAGTTTGCCCGTTTTCAGGTACTCGATGGCCTTCAGGTTGTACGGGCCGCTTCGATTCTGCACGCCGGCCTGGACGATGCGTTTGTATTTGCGCGCGGCCTCGACCATCTTGCCGCTCTCCCAGATGTTGTGTGAAGGCGGTTTCTCAACGTACACGTCCTTGCCGGCCTGGCACGCGCGGATCGCCATCGGTGCGTGCCAGTGGTCGGGCGTGGCGACGATGACGGCATCGACGTCCTTCGATTCGAACACGGCCTGCATGTCTTTGACCGGCTTGGCCTTGGCCTCTTGAACCTTGGCGAGGAACTTGGCGGTGGTGCCGAGTCGGCTGTCCAGGAGGTCGCACAGGTACGTGATGCGGGCCCCCTGCTCCGCGAGGCCGTACATGACGTACCGTCCGCGCCCGCCGCAGCCGATCAGGGCGACGTTGATCCGCTCGCCCGCGCCCAGGACCTGCTTTGCTCGCGCGGCCGTGTAGGCTGCAACACCCAGGCCCGCCGCCGTCTGGCCGCTTGTCGTCAGAAACGTTCGCCGTGTCATCGCCGCCATCGCTCGGTCTCCTTTCGCATACGCTACCGACGTGCTCCGGTTCACGCCCATGTTACCACGTCATTTCGCCTGATGCAGCCTCTGTTTCGTCAACCGTCACGGCGTCGTGTCGGATCCCATCCGATCTCACACAAGACGGCGCGAGGAACCGTCAGCGGAGAGCGCCAGGATCGTCGGCATTTCGGCATTGACAAGATCGGATTGGGCGGCTACAATTCGCCCGTTCCGATTGGGAGTCTGCGTTTCCCACGGGGTAGCGGTTCCGCCGCTGAATCTGAGATTTGGGATGTCAGATGTGAGATTACAGACTTGAGATCTCAAATTTGAGATTCGGAATCTGAGATCTCAGATTCGCAGCACCGGCGGACGTGGGACTCCGGCGACGCGGCCGCTGAGTCCAAGCCCCGGAAACGCCAAACGGCGCCGCGCATTTCGGTTTCGGCTGCGCGAGTTGCCAAGTGCAACAGGTGGTTGGGCTGTCATTCTGAGGTCCCGCTGTGCGCGGCCGAAGAATCTGCTGTGGCCGTTGGCATTCATGCGCGGACTCACGGCGAGATGCCTCGCTTCACTCAGAATGACAGGCAACCCAATCCTGAACCGAGGAAATCATGACGAAACAACTGCCGTCCGACTGGTTCAACGAGCCGCTGACCGGCATGCCCGCTCGCGCGCTCATGTACGCCACGGGAACCGTGACGCCGGAGGAGATGGCCAAGCCGTTCATCGGCGTGGTCTCGAGTTTCACGGACCTGATACCCGGCCACTCGCACATGCGGCGGCTGGAGCGGAAGATCGAGCACGGCGTCTTTGCGGGCGGCGGCGTGGCGTGGCTCTTCAGCGTCCCCGGCATCTGCGACGGCATCGCCATGGGACACTCCGGCATGCATTACAGCCTGCCCAGCCGCGAACTCATCTGCGACATGGTCGAGACCATCACCCGGGCCCATCGCTTCGACGGCCTGGTGCTGCTGACGAATTGCGACAAGATCACGCCCGGCATGTTGATGGCGGCCGCCCGGCTCGACCTCCCCGCCATCGCCGTCACGGCCGGGCCGATGCATTCGGGCAATTACAATATGACGCGGCTCGACCTGGTGCACGACACGTTCGAGGCCGTCGGCCGCTTCAAGGCCGGCCAGATCGACGAAGAGGAACTGGTGGCCCTCGAGTGCGAGGCCTGCCCGGGCGGCGGCTCCTGCCAGGGCCTCTTTACCGCCAACACGATGGCCTGCGTCACCGAGGCGATGGGCATGAGCCTGCCGTACTGCGCCGCCGCCCTCTGCGCCAGCGCCAAGAAGGACCGCATCGCCTACGATTCGGGCAAGCGGATCCTCGAACTCGTGAAGCAGGGCATCACGGCCCGGCAGATCATGACGCCGGAGGCCTTCGCCAACGGCGTCGCCATCGACATGGCGCTGGGCGGCTCGACCAACACGGTCCTGCACCTGATGGCCATCGCCAACGAGGCGGGCGTGGACCTGGAACTGGAGGTCTTCGACGACGTCAGCCGACGCACGCCGCACCTCACGAACTTCCGGCCCGCCGGCGACATGATGATGGAGGACCTCGACCACGCGGGCGGCATTCCGGCGGCCATGAAGCGGCTCAAGGACCGCCTGAACGATTGCATGACCACCAGCGGCAAAACGACGCACGAGATCGCCGATGCGGCCAAGGTCTTCGGCGGCGACGAACTCATCCGCACCGTGGACAACCCGTACCACGCGGAGGGCGGCATCGCCATCCTGCGCGGCAACCTGTGTCCCGAGGGCGCGGTCATCAAGCAGTCGGCCGTGCCGACGGAGATGCGCTCGTTCACCGGGAAGGCCCGCGTCTTCGACAGCGAGGATGCGGCGAACAAGGCGATCCTGGCCCAGGAGATTCAGGCGGGCGACTTTATCGTCATGCGGTACGAGGGCCCCGCCGGCGGGCCCGGCATGCGAGAGATGCTCGCCGCCACCGCCGCACTCAAGGGCCTCGGCATGCTCGATAAGGTGTACCTGATGACCGACGGCCGGTTCAGCGGCGGCACGCAGGGCCCGTGCATCGGCCACGTCAGTCCGGAGGCGGCCGCGGGCGGTCCGATCGCCCTGGTGCAGGACGGCGACCAGATCCACGTGGACCTCGACAAGCGGCTCCTGGAACTCAAGGTGGACGAGGCCGAACTCGACCGGCGCCGCGCTGCATGGAAGGCGCCCGAGCCGAAGATCAACACGGGCTACCTCGCCCGATACGCGCGGCACGTGACCAGCGCGAGCACGGGGGCGATATGTAAGTAGCGCTACCCGGTGGTGTAATTGGTAACACAGGAGGTTTTGGTCCTCCCATTCCAGGTTCAAATCCTGGCCGGGTAGCCAGTAAGATAAGTAACTCAGTTGCTGAGCGACTGAGTAACTGGGCAAAGGCAACGACAAGGTAAGCACCTGTTAGCCGCCGGGCTTGCCCGGCGCGTATTCGACAGGCGTGGCAAAGGCGTTATCGTGCCCGATCGACCGACAAAATCGCTCATCATGGCCGCAGGCTTGAGCACGCGCATGAAGACCGCGCGCAACAAGGTCCTGCACGAGGTCTGCGGCAAGGGGATCCTCGCCTGGGTCCTCGACGCCTGCCGCGAGGCCGGCATCAACGAGCACATCGTCATCGTCGGCGCAATGCGCGACCAGGTGATGGACGCCTTCGCTGACGCCGGCGACATCACGTGGGTCGTCCAGGAGCCGCAGCAGGGCACCGGCCACGCCGTCATGGCGGCCGAGGATGCGCTCTCGGACTTCGAGGGCGACCTCGTTATTCTCGTCGGCGACGCTCCCCTGATCCGGCCCGAGACGATCCGTATGCTCCTCCAGACGCACCGCGGCGAAGAGGCCGCCGTCACCCTTCTGACGGCCATCCTCGATGATCCGAAATGGTTCGGCCGCATCCTCCGCGACTCGCGCGGCAACCTCCAGGGCATCATCGAGGTCAAAGAAGCGACGCCCGAACAACTCGAAATCCGCGAGGTCAACCCGTCGTATTACGCTTACGACTGGCCCGCTCTCAAGGAGGTCCTGCCGCGCATCAGCACGGATAACGCCAAAGGCGAGTATTACCTGACCGACGCGGTAGGCCTGCTTATCGAGGCCGGCCGCAAGGCCGTGGCCGTCCCGGCCGCCGAACCCGAGGAGTGCGAGGCCGTCAACAGCCGCGACGACCTCGCCCGCGTGACCGGTATCATGCGGCAGCGGATCAACCGTATGCACATGGTGGCAGGCGTTACGATCACCGACCCCGCAACCACGTACATTGAGCACGACGTCGAGATCCGCCAGGACACGGTCATCGGCCCCTGCACCGTCATCCGCGGCCCGACGCGTATCGGCGCCGGCTGCCGCATCGGGCCGATGGCGCACCTCAGGCCGGGCACCGTCCTGGAGGACGGCGCCGAGGTCGGCGCCTTTGTCGAGACCAAGAACGCCCACCTCGGCGCCGGGGTCATCGTGCGGCACCTGTCGTACCTGGGTGACTGCCGCATCGGCCCGCGGACCAGCGTGGGCTGTGGCACCATTACGGCCAACTCCGACGGACGGCAGAAATATCACACGGAGGTGGGCGCCGACGCCTTCCTCGGCGCCGGCACCGTCCTGGTGGCGCCGACGTCGGTCGGCGACAGCGCGCAAACCGGCGCCGGCAGCGTCATCACCAAAGGCCACCCCGTGCCGCCGGGCGAAACCTACGCCGGCGTGCCGGCCAAACCGCTCAAACAGGAGAAGCAGGCCGAAGGGGAGAATGCCGAATGAACACGTTGAAGATCTTCTCAGGCACCGCCAACCGCCCCCTTGCGGAGGCCATCGCAGCCTACCTGGACACGACGCTCGGCGACGTCACGATCACGCGGTTCCCCGACGACGAACTGGTCATCAAGATCAACGAGGACGTGCGCGGCCGCGACATCTTCATCATCCAGCCCACCTGCCGCCCGCAGAACGATAACCTGATGGAACTGCTCCTCTGCATCGACGCCGCCTGCCGCGCCAGCGCCGAACGCATCACGGCCGTCATCCCCTACTACGGGTACGCCCGACAGGACCGCAAGGACGAGGGCCGCGTGCCCATCAGCGCCAAACTCGTCGCCAACATGCTCGAGGCCGCCGGCGCCAGCCGCGTCCTGGCGGTCCACCTGCACGCCCATCAAATCCAGGGGTTCTTCGACATACCCGTGGACCACCTGCTGCCTGAACCGGTCTTCACCGAGTACTACCGCGGCCTGGACCTGAAGGACCTAACCGTCGTCTCCCCCGACGTCGGCAACGTGAAGATGGCCCGCATCTATGCCGAGCATCTGGGCGGCGACCTGGCCATCATCGACAAGGAGCGGCTCAGCGGCAGCGAGGTCCGCGCGGCGGCGCTCATCGGAACCGTCGAGGGCCGCAACGTCCTGATGGTCGACGACATGATCACAAGCGGCGGGACGATCGCGCAGGCGGCCGACCTCGTGAAAGCACACGGCGCACGCGACGTCTACGTCACCGCCACCCATCCCGTCCTGTGTCCGGGCGCCGTCGAGAACCTCGCGGCCTCGCCCGTCAAACAGGTCACCGTGGCCGACACCATCCCGCTGGCGCCGGAAGCGGCGGCGCTCGAGAACCTGAAGCAATTGAGCCTCGCGCCCCTGCTGGGCAAGGCCATCAAACGCATTCATAAACACGAATCCGTGAGCGAGTTGTTTCTCCCGAAGACGGCGAGTGAGGCGTGACGGAAAGGAGTTGGCTGTGGCCAAGAGCACCGAAACGTTACAGGCAAAGAAGCGCAAGGTGAGCGGCACCAGGGCCTGCCGCCGCCTCCGCGCCGAGGGCGAAATCCCCGCCATCATCTACGGGCGAAAGGAAGAGCCCGTTACAATTCAGGTTCACAAGGACGAACTCGACCGGGGCCTGCGGCACCACGCCCGCATGTTCGACCTCAAGGTCGGCCGCAAGAAGAACACCGTGCTCCTGAAGGAAGTTCAGTACGACGCCATGGGCGACGAGATCGTCCACGCCGATTTCATCCGCGTCGCCATGGACGAGACGGTAGCGCTGGAGGTGCCGATCGAACTCAAGGGCACGCCGAAGGCCGAGCACAGCGTGCTCCAGCAGACGCTCGACCATCTTCAGATCGAGTGCCTGCCGTCGGACATCCCCGAAGCGTTCATCCTCCCGGTGGCCGACCTGGAGATCGGCCAGAACATCCGCGTCGGCGACATCGAAGCGCCCGAGGGCGTGACGGTCTTGACCGATCCGGAGACGATCGTCGTGACGCTGACGGTCGCCGCCGCCGAGGAGGCCGCCGCCGAGGAGGAGGCGCCCGTGGCCGAGGGCGCCGAGGAACCCGAAGTCATCGGCAAGAAACCCGAGGAGGAAGCCGCCGAGGGCGAACAGGCCCGGGAAGAGAAATAGCCGTATCCGAGCCGCGACCGGCGGCGCCGCAAGGAGACGAACACCGCGGCTTGTGAGGTACGAAACGGTTGCATGAAACTGATCGTCGGACTGGGCAATCCGGGACCTCGATACGCCGCCACGCGGCACAACGTGGGCTGGCGCGTGGCCGAGGAACTCGCCCGCCGCGCCGGCGCCCAAACATGGAAGGAGAAGTTCGAGGCGGCCGTAACCGAAAGCCGCCGGCACGATCAGAAGATCGTTCTGGCACGCCCGCTGACGTTCATGAACGAGTCGGGCCGGTCGGTGCGGCGCCTGATGGATTTCTGGAAGGTGGAAGCCGAAGACCTGCTGGTCGTCCTCGACGATATGGCGCTGGAGATCGGGCGGGTGCGTCTGCGGCCGGAAGGGTCGGACGGCGGGCACAAGGGGCTGAAGTCGGTCATCGCCCACGCCGGGAACGAGCGGTTCGCGCGGCTGCGGGTGGGGATCGGCCCGCCGCCGCTGCCTGAGGAGCATACGGACTTCGTCTTGTCGCCGTTCACGAGCAAGGAGCGGCCGATCATCGAGGAGGCGATAGCCCTGGCCGCCGACGCGGCCGAGTGCTGGATCAGCGACGGACCCGATGAGGCTATGAACCGATTCAACCGAGGTCCAGAGGCGTAGCACCCTACGGTGCGTGTAGGAACACGGAGAAGGAGAAGGCCAAACGGCCGGCAAACCATGCCAACAGCAAACCAGACGCGCGTGTACGAAGCCATGTTTCTCGTGGATACCGGCGATGCCGCCATCTGGGATGACCTCACGAAACACATCGAGGGCATCCTGGCGCGAAGCGGCGCCGAACTCGTCGGCATCACCCGCTGGGACGAGCGGAAACTCGCCTATCCGGTCGCCAAGCACAAACGCGGAACGTACGTCCTGACGTTCTTCCATATGTCCCGCGGCGACGGCGTGGCCGAAATCGAGCACGACTGCCAACTGTCGGAAAGGATCCTTCGGGCCCTCGTCCTGAAGGCCGACCACTTTACGGTGGCCGACATGCGGGCTCAGTTGGGCGAGGATATCCGCGAGGACGTGGCCAAGAAGGTGATGGAGGCCCGCGGCGAGAAAGAGCCGCCACCACCGGAAGCCGAGGCCGACGCCGGCGGCGAAGACGCCGCCGAGACACCGTCCACACACGAGACGCCCGCCGAGGGGCCATCCGCCAAGGACGCAGCCGCCGACAAACCGGCGGACGCCCAGGCGGCGCCGGCGGAACCGCCGAAATCCCCGGAGAACTGAAAACGAACCCGCCCTAACCAGAGGACAAACCATGGCCAACTACAATAAGGTCATCCTGATCGGGAACCTCACACGCGACCCGCAGTTGCGCTACACACCGTCGCAGGTGGCCGTGTGCGATCTCGGACTGGCCGTCAACCGCCGGTGGAACAGCAAGGACGGACAGCAACGCGAAGAGACCGCCTTCGTGAATTGCACCGCCTGGGGACGCCAGGCCGAGACGATCCAGAAGTACATGAACAAAGGCCGGCCAATCTTGATCGAAGGCCGCCTCACGTATAGCCAGTGGGACGGACCCGACGGCAAGAAACGGAGCAAACTCGAAGTCACCGTCGAGCGGTTCCAGTTCCTCGGCGGACCGCGCGGAGGGGCCGCCGGCGCAGGCGGCGCCCCGTCCCAGAACACCGACCGGCAGCAGACCTCCGGCGAACAGGAGCAAAAAACGCCGGATTACGATTACAAGCAGGACGTGGACGATGATACCATCCCGTTCTAACCGAGCACAGGAGGAAAGCGTGGCCAGGTTCAAGCCCAAGCCCAAACCCAAACCCCGGAAACGTCGCAAGATGGTCCGTTTTCGCGACCGGGCCAAGTGCCGGTTCTGCCGCGAAAACATCACCTACATCGATTACAAAGACACCCAGACGCTCCAGAAACTGGTGACGACGCGCGGAAAGATGCTCAGCCGCAAACGCAGTGGCAATTGTGCCAAGCATCAGCGCGCTGCCGCACGGGCGCTCAAACGCGCTCGGTTCCTGGCCCTGATGGCGTACGTCAGTTAACTGCGCCGCGCGGCCGTACTGTGCGCGGCGGGTCTCCGGACCCCGCCGCGAGAACGACCGTGTTGCGTGCCAGGACGCGGTTTTCTGCGCGGTGGGTACGGAGACCCACCGCGCACAGCCTCAAGTAGCGTTGTAGGATTAACTGCGCCGCGCGGCCGCCACGGTCGTCCACGACGACGCGATCAGATGAGCCGCGCGCCGGCCAGAGGAGATTGTGTGATGAAGGTTTTACTCAGACAGGACGTCTCGCAGTTGGGAGTCATCGGCGACATGGTCGAGGTCAAGACCGGCTACGCTCGCAATTACCTGCTGCCCCAGAACCTGGCCGTCGAGCCGACCGGCGCCAACCTCAAACGCGTCGAGCAGGAACGGCTCGACCGCGAGAAGGCCGCGAAGCAGCGCATCGATACCCTCAAGGGCATCGCGTCGCGCCTGGCCGGGGCCAGCGTCACGATCAAGGCCAAGGCCAACGAACTCGGACACCTGTTCGGGTCGGTCAATGAGTCGCACATCGCCGAAGCATTGGCGGCCGAAGGGTTCAAGATTGAACCCGAGCAGATCGCCCTGGCGGCGCCCATCCGGACGCTCGACAAGTTCCGGGTCCCCGTCCGCCTGGCCGAGGGCATCCAGGCCGAAGTGGACGTCTGGGTCGTCCCGACGTAACCGCAGCCGGCCCCGACGCTTACGCGCACGTCCGGCCTTGCCCGGTCGCGGGCCGGGTAAAAACTTTCTGCAGCGCCGACACCAAACTTCTTGATTCTCCCTGCCGCCGCCTATAAAAACGGTATGGAGCGCCGCTGGTCGGCGGTGCCGACGGATAGCGATTCATGCCAGACGACCCACTGGTTGACAAGGTTCCGCCGCACAACCTCGAAGCCGAGATGGCTGTCCTGGGCGCCATGATGCAGAGCGGCGACGCCACCGGCCTCTGCGTGCAGCATCTCGACGCCGACTGCTTCTACCGCCCGGAGCACCGTGCGCTGTTCACGGCACTGGTCGAGATGTACGACGCCTCGCGCGCCGTCGACTGGGTTACGCTCAAGGAAACGCTGAACCAGCGCGGCGACCTCGAGACGGTCGGGGGCGGCGAATACCTCATCACGCTGGTCGACAGCGTCCCCACCGTCGCCAACGCCGAGTACTACGCCCGGGTCGTCAAGGAGAAGGCCCTGCTTCGCGGCCTGATCCAGGCGGCGGCCGAGATCATCCGCGACGCCCACGCCCACGGAGACCCCGTCGATGAGGTCCTCGACCGTTGCGAGCAGCGCATCTTCGCGGTCGTCGAACGCAAGATCGTCGGCCAGGCCCACGACGTCCGGACCATCCTCGCCGACGTCATGCAGAAGGTGGACCTGATCGGCAAGCGGGCCATCACCGGCGTGGCCACCGGCTTCGCGGACCTCGACGATAAGACCCGCGGCCTGCAACCGGGCGAGTTCATCATCCTGGCCGCAAGGCCGAGTGTCGGAAAGAGCGCCCTGGCGCTCAACATCGCCGAGCACGTCGCGGTGGATGCCGAGCAGCCCATGGTCTTCTTCAGCCTGGAGATGAGCAAGTCGGAACTGGCGCTCAGGCTGCTGTCGTCGCGGGCCGAGGTGGACGGGCAGAAACTCCGCAAGGGAGACGTGCCCGTCGAGAAGGCACGCCTCATCGTCCAGAAAGTGGTTCCGTACATCTCGGGCAAACCGCTTTACATCGACGACACCCCCGCCCTGCGGGTGATCGACCTTCGGGCCAAGTGCCGTCGCCTGCTGGCACGGTACAACATCAAACTCGTCATCGTGGATTACCTCCAACTGATGAGTTCACCCAGGGCCGAGAACCGACAGGTCGAGGTCTCCAACATCAGCCGCGGACTCAAGGCACTCGCCCGGGAACTGGATCTGCCCGTCCTTGCGGTCGCGCAACTGCGGCGCGCCAGCGAAGAGCACAAGCGGCCGCTACTGTCGGACCTGCGCGAATCCGGCGCACTCGAACAGGACGCCGACGTCGTCCTGCTCCTGCACCGCGAAGCCATGCGCCATGCGCCCGGCACGCCGGAGTACGACCAAGTGGCCGGACAGGCGGAACTCATCATCGCCAAGCAGCGAAACGGCCCCACCGATATGCTGAAACTAACCTGGCAGCGCCGGTTCACGCGGTTCCGGACGTGGTCCCCCCGGGAGGCGCCCGCCCACTACGACGTCGAGCAATACGAGACCGCGCCGCCGGACGTGCCGCAGTCCGAAACCGAAACGCCCTTCTGAGGGCCGGCGCCATGACCCGATGCCACGACGTGCGCAAACAAATCCTCCTCGCCTGTTCCTTTCTCGCCCTGACGGCGCTGGTCGGATGCAGCGCAAACCCGGTGACGGGCCGGCGGGAACTCATCCTGGTCTCGCGCGACCAGGAGATCGCCCTGGGCCGCGAGGCCGCTCCGAAGTTCCAGCAGGAGTTCGGCGGCCGCGTCCCCAACGAGACGCTCCAGCAGTACGTCCGGTCGGTCGGCGCCAAAATCGCCGCCGCCAGCGACCGGCCCATGCCGCATGAGTACACGCTCCTGGCGTCCGACGTGCCGAACGCCTTCGCGCTGCCCGGCGGGCCGGTCTTCATCACGGCAGGCCTCGTGCGGCGGATGACGAACGAGCGGCAACTGGCCGCCGTCCTCGGTCACGAGACCGCCCACGTGGCCGCCAGGCACAGCGTCAAGCAGATGCAGAAACAGATGGGAGCCCAACTGCTCATCGAGATCGCCGGCCGCATCGGCGGCGAGAAAGGCGGCGCCGCCGCAGACGTCGCCAAAATCGTCACCACAATGGCCACCCTCAAGTACAGCCGCGACGACGAGTACCAGGCCGACGCCGTCGGCATCCGTTACGCCGCCCGCGCCGGCTACAACCCGTGGGGCATGGCCGAACTCCTGAACGTCCTGAAGAACCTGGCCGAGCGCGAGCCGGGAACGTTCGCCGAAATGTTCCAGACCCATCCCATGTCCTCCAAACGCATCCGCCAGGCCGAACAGATCCTCCGCAGCAACACCTACGCCCGATGGTCGCCGACCCAGCGCGACCCGAGCGAAGCGCATTTCATACAGATGCGCCGGCTGCTCGAAGATACCGTGAAGAAGTAGCATCTGTCGGGTGGGTGCTCCGCACCCACGCGGACCAAGAACCCCATGAAGTGCGCAGGGTGGGTCCTATGGACCCACGCTAATACATAATGTCATGGACCGCGTGGGTGCTGAGCACCCACCCTACGACTACGCCCGATGGTCGCCGACCCAGCGCGACCCGAGCGAAGCGCATTTCATGCAGATGCGCCGGCTGCTCGAAGATACCGTGAAGAAGTAGCATCTGTAGGGTGGGTGCTCCGCACCCACGCGGACCAAGAACCCCATGAAGTGCGCAGGGTGGGTCCTATGGACCCACGCTAATACATAATGTCATGGACCGCGTGGGTGCCGAGCACCCACCCTACGACTGCCGGCGCAAGCCACTCAACGCCTCAGCCGCTTGAGCACACGTTCGACTCGCTTGGCGGCTTCGGCGGCTACCGCATCCTGCCCCTTGGTCCGTTCGACGACGGCCTTGTAATGCTTGAGGGCGTCTTCGAGCCTGCCGGCCGCTTCGCACGCGGCGGCGAGGTCAAAGAGAAGGTTCACGTCTTTCGGATCCGACGCGACGGCGGCTTCGAGATGCCGGACGGCCGCGGCAAAGTCCCCCTCCTCCGCCGCCTTCAGGCCCGCCGAGCCGGCGGAGTTCCACGTCCCGCGCATGGGCACCTCGGCCGTCACCTCGCGCGGCGAGATCATCTCGAGAAACGAGTCGGCGCACCGGCCAAGCAACTCGCGCAGAATCTGGTCCATGGGCGGCACGCGGGCCGGATCGTCCGGACGCTCCAGACCCAACTCGCCGCGCACCCGCGGGTCCTCCGGCGAGGTGTAGGACCGGCGGGTCTCGATCGTAAAGAGCCGGTCCTTCGCGCCGGGCCCAAAGACCGCAAACTCCACCGTCGCGGTCGCCGAGCGGACGAGCATCGGCGCCTGGACGGCGCGCCACGTGCGCGTCTCGGCGTCCCACCGGCGGACGGTCCGCGTGCCCTTGACGTCCTTGGTCTCGAGGGTAATCGTCCCGCCGACGTCCACGGCCCTGGCCCGCGCCCGCGCGTCGCCGTCGATGGCCCAGTGCCGCGAGAGACGTTTCTGGAGCGCCTCGGTCAGAAGCGCCGCGACCTCGCCGGTGTCGGCGGGGTGAACCGCGAACTTCCGCACGCGGACCATCTCGACATCGGCCGGCAGCGACAGCGCCCCCGGCAGCGTGTGCCGCACCGTCACCACCGGCCCGCCGCAGCCGGCGATCAATACGGTTGCCGCGATAAGAACCGCCGGCGCTGAGTTGCGTATGGGCATAGTCCTACCCCTTTCATCCGGTCAAACCGGGTTCTTCGCCGAAGAATGTTACGCCGCCGCCGCCCGCCGTGCAACGTCAACCTCAGGAAAGTCGGCCAGGTTGTTGATTCGCCCCCGGCGGCGACCTATACTCCAAAAAAGGCCTGGTTCCGGGAGTGCCCGTCATGAAACGATTCCTGACGCTCATCCTTCTGGCCGCCATCACCACTGCCGCAGGCTGCGGCATGCAGGGCCTGATCCTGGGTACCGAGGGTTCGTACCTGCTGACGGTCCGCGACGCCCTCGCCTTGCCGAACGAAGAGGTCCAACTCCAGGCGCGGTTCCAGGCAGGCGACTTCCTGCGCGGCCGGCAAGGGCACGTCGTCCGGTTCGATCAGGACGACAAGATCTACAAGGCCACCGTGACCGACGACGACGGCGTGGCAACCGTGACATTCACGCCCACGCAGGCAGGCGATTACCGGTTCGTGGCCGAGGTGTCCCCGGACGGGCTGCCCGACGACCCGCCGGCCCCCCGCGAACTGCTCGTCGCCTGCCGCGCGGCCGAGGAGCCCATCGCCGTCGTGGACCTCGACAAGACGGTCGTCGCGTCGGGGTTCCACACGGTGCTGTTGGGCAACCCGCAGCCGATGGCCGCGTCGCCCGAGGTTCTGAAGCGCCTGGCCCGCACTCACACGATCGTGTTCCTGACGCACCGGCCGGACTACTTCGGACCCAAGAGCAAGACGTGGCTGAAGGCGAAGGGGTACCCGCGCGGGCCCGTCCTCCTGGCGACCGTCGGATCGTTCCTGAAAGGCAGCGGCGCGTACAAGAGCGAAATGATAAAGGCCATGACGAAGCGGTTCACGAAGATCGATATCGGCATCGGTGACAAGACAAGCGACGTCCGGGCGTATCACGAGAACGGGCTGAAAGCGTTTCTGATCGTCCAGGTTCCCGAGGACGCCTCTTCCGAAAAACTTGAAACGCTGGCCGACTCGATCAAGGACCTGCCCGACGCCATCCAGGTGGTGACCGGGTGGGAGCAGATTGAGGCGGCCCTGTTCGGGCGCGGCAAGTTCCCCCGTTCGGCCATGGAGAAGAGAATCAGGCGCCTGGCCGCGCAGCCCAGGAAGGGTGACGCCGCCAAGACGAAGTGACCAACCGGGCGTCGGCCCGGCCCACAGGAGGCATCCGGTGAGACCTGCCGCAGCGATGGTGACCGCGGTCCTCGCGCTCGCGAGTGTCGGGTGTATCGCGTCGCACAAGTTGGCGGAAGGCGAACTCGACCGTTACGCCTCGCTGCACGCCGACACGGGCGACCTGGGTCCGTACTACCGGCCGTCGGTCGGCGGGCGCCAACTGCCCGGCAAGTGGATTGTGCGCCGGCATTCCAGCCTCATCTGGTCCGCGGTCTCGCTCGTCCGCGCGGGCGACAAACTCAAGGCCGGCGCCGAAGAGATCGAACTCGCCGTCAGTGACGCCCACGCGACGGCCCTGGCGGATGCCCTCGCCCAAGCCCGCCTCGCGCTCCAGAACCTGGCCGAGATCAGCGGGATGGACCGCCCGGCGGACCGCAGGCGATGGGCGCAGGGCCTGGCAGCGGCACTCATTCGGGTCGAGACCGTCGCACGCCGTGTGACCGTCGAGGAGACTGAAACGCCGACCGGCAAAGGCGAGGAACCCCTCGCCATGGCCGCCGGACCCATGCTTGAGTTCCTGGCCGCCTACTTGCACGAGCGGTCCGAGGGCCGTCTGCTCAGCGACCTGGACCCGGAGGACCTCGACCGCGTGCGTGCGCTGCTCGTGCACACGATGCTGCGTCTCGGTTTCGCCACCGCCGGCAGGCAACTGCCGGAGGACCTCCGCGAAATCATCCAGAGGCGCCTGCGCGAGACGGAGGAACCGAAGGAGGCTGCGGAACCGCTCGCCGAAATGCTGCTGGACCGTGTCGCAAAGGCCCCGCCCGAGAAGGCCGGCGGCGGGTTATCGGGCGCCGTGCGCGCCGTGCTTGCCTACGCGCCCAAGGCGCTGATGGCGATGGAGAGTCTGGCGCGACAGTGGGACCGCATGGAGGCCATCGAATTCGAGTTCCACCGCAAAGACGGGCAGCCGGTGATCGTCGCCACCGTCCGGGTGCAGCCGGATAAAGAGGTGCGCTTGGACGACATGGTCATGTTCCAGCCGGCCATCGTGTTCAGCGGAGCGAGCCGGATCGTCGTTCAACCGAAGGCGCCCGGCACCGGCGAGACGGTCGTGGCATTCGAGGCCGTCGGCGACGGCGCCGTCGAGATACGGTTCGAGGGGCTGGCGTACGGGCTGGCGCGGCTGCTGGTGATGCCCCTGGCGAGCGGCGCGCTGCGCGAGGTCCGCATCTTCGCCAAGACCCGCCGCGAGGGAGACCAGGTTATCAACGTCGCCATCCTGATGGAAGCGGCAGGCGAGAAGGGCGACCCGCGACGGCTGCTGCATTTTCAGGACGTGCGGCACAAGCGTCTGGTGCGCGGTCCGTTTGAGATCCGGAGCGTCGTCGAGGGCACCGAACAGGTCTTCAATTACCTGACGCCCGAGAAGCGATACACCTTCCGCCGCGTCAAGACGCCGGGGGACAAGTAGCGCTGCGACCGGGGCGACGCTCACGCGGAGCGCGACAAGACGCGGCGGACCACCGCAAAGGGGAAGCCCCCGGCTGCGAAGGCCGAGGGCTCGTTCGTGTCCCGATGGCGGCCGGACGGCTTATCGCCTGCGGCGAGATAAGACCAGCCCAACGCCGCCAAGCACCAGAAGCGCGACGGTCGCCGGCTCGGGCATCGGCGACGGCACCGACTGGTCGTCCGAGAGGCCGCCGTCATGCACCGATCCCGTCAGCCACTGCGGGGCAAACGGGCTCGTGTAAATCAGCGTCATGGAATCCTCGCCGTAGTCAACCTGGTCCAACAGAAACGACCAGACGGCACTCGACCCGGTGATGCCCTGGGCGGTTGGGGTCACACCGTCCGGGATGCCGGGAGGACCGCCGTCGATACCGATGTTGCCGGCCTGGCTCAGCGTCTCCAGACCGACGGTGAACGAACTGATGGAGACCGAGTCGCTGTTGACGGTGTTGAGGATCTCGTAGGCGTACAGATACTCGGTCCCGCCCGACGGGTCGGAGGATGCGCCGAACTCGCCGGGCGCGTAGACGGCAAAATCGAGGTCTACCTCCATCGTATACACGCTGTCGGAGTCGGCAAAACGGCGCGAGCCCCGCCACACGCTCATGGCGTTCGGGTCGTCGCGCAAGAGTCCCGCTTCGGCCGCCGCCGCCACCAACAGGACCGCCATCACAAACACCACCGCTATCATTCGCTTCATTCCCAACCTCCTGGATTGAGGAACACTCCATTCATACCGAGTGCGACTGGCACGACCGGTCGCGCCATCTCCGCCCCGGTTACGAGAAGGTTCTTGACCGTTATCGCGGCCGCCTGTCCCGCACGACGACCGTGAGGCTGCTGTCTTTCCGGATGACCGAACCGGTCCTGCCCGGCGCACCGGTCGGCGCCCTTTCGGGCCGATGCCCAGGCGGTGCGGCTGCTGTGGACAGGGCATCGGGCGGCACCATCACCGCGTTGCTCAAAAGGTACGTGTTTAGCGTGGTGTCATTCCGAGCGACCGCGGCTCGAGGCGCGGTGAGTCGAGAGCCTGCCCTGAGCGGAGCCGAGTCCCGGCGCGCCGGGATCGCCGTTTTCCGTTCTCCGCCAAGCCAACAGCGAGATTTCTCCGCTCGCCCCCGCTCGCGCGGGGGCTCGGTCGAAATGACACTGCCTGCGGTCAAGCCACGGCCCGTACGGGCCAGGCAAGTCCACGCGAAACACGTCCCTCAAAAGTCTAGGCACAAAGGCCGTCCAGGCAAACGCGAGCGGCCCAGAGGGCGGCGTACGCTTATAAGTGCCTATTCCGCAGGACGTTACGGACACAAGAATCTCGCCCCCTTTTCGGTTTTCTTGCGCCCACCCGCCGAAAAACGGGCGAAAAACCAAGCCCGGCCGACCGTGACGCACGCCAAGCCCGCCCGCTGGACCGGTCCACACCCAGTCGATGCCCGCTTGACCACCGCACGACGGTTTCGTAGAAAGGCAGCGCTGCCAGGGAAACACGGTCAGACTCAGGGAGGAACCAATGACCGAGCGCGGACAGAACCGACCCCGCGTCGTCAACTGGATGGGCGGCCCGTCCTATCTGCCGCTGTTTGGAGGCGAACCCGAAACCTGCGGCATGCGAAGCGGACGGGTGGAACTTGCGCCGGGCGAGGAGATCGGCGAACATTCAACCGGCGACCACGAGGAAGTCCTCGTCGTCATCGAGGGCACAGGCCAGGCCCACGTCGAAGGTCACCAACCGCTGGCCATCCACGGCGGACAGGAAGTCTACATCCCACCGCACAGCAAACACAACGTACGCAACACCGCCGAGGAGACGCTGCGGTACATCTACGTCGTGGCGCCGGTTCGGACCGGGCAACCGCCTTAATCCGTATGTAGACATTGGCTGTGCGGCGCCGCGACTCACTACAACCCGGTGAGGTCGCAGCGGCACGGCCAGTCCCGTTGAAGTACGTCCGGGTCATTGGAGGCCACCAGCAGAGCGCCGCCCTTGGCGGTGTAGTCATCCAGCACCTGAAGGAGCCGGTCCAGATGGTACCCGTCGAAGCCAACGGACGGTTCGTCGAGAAGGAGCATTCGCGGCCCGGCAGCGAGGGCGGCGGCAACGCTCAGGCGGCGTTTCTCCCCCTCGCTCAGGGACAGCGGATGGCGAGACCGCAGGTCCCCAAGGCCGAGCCTTGCCAGAAGGCCGTGCGGCACGGCGCCGTCGTCTCCGGCATCTTGCCACGAGGCATATTCGCTCTCGACGTCCCTGTGGCGGAAAAGGTACGCGGGCTCTTGCCCGACAAAGGCGATACCTGCGGCCGGCCCCGCCGTCCGCGCCGAGGGGTCGTGATTGCCGAAGCACACCCGCCCGCCGGTCGGCCGCAGCAAGCCCGCGAACAACTTCAGGAGCGTCGTCTTGCCCGAGCCGTTCGGCCCGCTCACGACGGTGGCGGCGCCGGAGCAGACGTCAAGGGCAATGTCCGAGAATACGGGAGCGTCCGGCCGGTACGCAAACGACAGGCCTTTCGCAGACGCGACCGTCTCCGTTTGACGTGAGGACATGCCGGCAGGTGCGCGGCCGGGCGCCGGCAATGCGCCGTGACGCAGGTCGAATTGCCGACAGAAGCCCTCGTCGCAAATCGGTTCAGCAGGCCCGTCATAGGCGATCGCGCCCTGTCTGAGGATGACGAGGCGTGTCGCGTACGGAGCGATGTATCGCGTCCGATGTTCCAGAACGATCACCGCGACGCCTTCATCGGCGGCCAGCCGGGAGAGGCGCTCGAGGATCGCCAAAGCGGAAGCCTCATCGAGCATCGACGTCGGCTCGTCGAGAACAAGCACCGACGGCCGCAGCGAAAGCACGCTCGCCAGGGCCACCTTCTGCCGCTCCCCCAGCGACAGCGCATCGGTCCGCCGGCGCCGCAGGTCGGTGATTCCGGTCGCCTCGAGCGCCCACTGAAGGCGATTGGCGATCTCGGACGGCGGCAGCCCGAGGTTCTCCGGGCCGCAGGCCACTTCCTCCTCGACGGTCTCGGCAAACAGTTGCGTTCTCGGGTCCTGAAACACGAACCCGACCCGCTGGACGACTTCCCACGGCCGGAGGTCATCGAGCGTGGTTCCGGCGAGTTCGATGCGGCCGGAAACGCGGCCCGGAAAGATCCGCGGAGTGAGGCCGCAAAGGCACCGCGCCAGGGTGGATTTGCCGGATCCGCTTCGGCCCGCGATGAAGACGAACTCCCCCGCCTCCACGGTCAGGTCGATGCCGCAAAGCGCCGCCACCCGACCGCCGCCCAACACACAACCGAGATTCTCGAGCCTCAACACGCTCCGGCGTTCCTACAGGAGGCAAAGGAGTGCGACCGCCCCGCAGCACGCCACTCCCGTTACGAGGTCGGCAAGGCGCAGGCGTATCGCCCGCAGCGACGAGCGAGCGCCCGGCCGGGAAAAGCCGCGCGATTCGGCCGCCGCCGCCATCTGGTCCGACCGCAGAAGCAGTCTGGCACTGAATGCCACGGAGACCCGCCGCAGCGCCTTGAGACGCTTCCACGGCGTCCGCGACGGCGACAGACACCCGGCCCGGATCCGCATCCCCTCGTGAGCCAGCCGCACTTCCGAGGCGAGCAGGCCGAGAAGGCTCCGGGCGGCCACGACGATGAGCACCAGGGGCTTCGGGCAGCGGACCCTCTGCAAGGCGCAGGCCAGTTCACCGGCCGGTGTGGATCGGGAAAACGCCCAACCCGCCAGCAGCAGGACGACCATCCGCACCACGGGCGCCACGAACGGCCCGACCGGCACGTCCCCGGCCCAAAGCGCCAGACCGACGGCCGAAGCCGCGGTTGCCGCCCACACGAACAGCCTCGGCCGCCTCTGCGCCGTGCGGACTGAGGCAAGCACGGTCCAGGCCAAGGCCAGGGCCAGCAGAATGGCAAGTTTGGGCCAACCGCGCGCAACAAGAGTCGCTACGGAGATACACACGAGCAGCAGAACCTTCGTACGGGGATCCAGCCCGCTGGCCGCCGTCCCTGCCCGCTCGAGCACCCGCCGAATAAAACCCATGGTTCTATCCCGAGTCAGTGCTAAGAAACTATCTCACAACGTGCGCGGCAAGTCTCCCGACCCGCCGCGGGAAAGGCGGCCAAGCGGGATGGCGGGTGGGGACACCCGCCACCCAAGGGATATGAAACAGTTTCTTGGCCCCGACGGTCACGGCCTTCCGGCCCGACGCCGCGCGACGGCCGCGACGCCCAGGCCAACGGCCACGAGCAACAGCGTCGCGGGCTCCGGCACGGTGGTGTAGCCGATGATCGTTTCGCGTGCGATCCCGGTTCCGCTTTCAAAGGAAGGTGTCTGGCACCACGTGACCACGCCCTCGCCTTGGGCGAACAAGAGGTATTCGGCGTCACCAGGAAGCCGAGGTTCAACCTCCTCCAGCAGCCAGGACTCAAAGTCACCGGTGTAGTATCCGAGCCAATCCTCCACTGCGGTACCGGCCAGCCCCGAGGGCGTCAGTTCGGTAACCGGGATCAGGAACCCCGTCCACGGATAATCGTCAAAGATCATGTCGACGCTGCCGGGGCCCGCGAAAGGCACGTCGTAGTACCAGTCGATCGTCGCGCTGAACTGCCAGTTCGAAGCCGCCGAGGCCTCGTACGAACCGTTGTTGGGAGAGCCGTCAACGCAGTTCCCATAGTTGGGGCCGGTTGCCGCGTCACCGGGCTTCACAAGATGCTGGTTTGTCGCAGTTTCATATGATCTACCATCGAGGCGAAGACTCTCCACGGTGACAGGGCCGCCTGAGGCCAAATCGACGTCCATTTCGAGGGTTCCCGTCAATGGATGTACTCCGTTTGCGTACCCTCCCCCTGCCGCATCCCTATCCATGAAGTTGAAACTGAATGAACCGTCGGGATAGAGGCTCGAAGCGTAGAAGTCGTCCCCCGTTTGAATAAGATGGTCGCCGGTTGAGTCCGTCGGCTGAGGCAGCCACTCCTCGTTGTCGTCGTGCGTCAGCAGCGTGAACTCGACGGGGCCGGCCGACGCAGGGGCCGTCACTCCCGCGAGCAACAGCCCAGCAGCACATAAAGAAAAGTATCGCAACATGTTAACCCCTCCTACGACAGTTCCTGGTTCCCGGTTACTCAAGGGACTGCTCGGATCATGGTTTTATGGCACATCCCCGTCTTTTCCTCCTTCGCCGACATCCTCACCGTGATGCTCGTGATGGAGATAGTGCGGGCGACCTGAATGAAGGTGACCCACCAGGTGCCGCCCGACCCAGTCCGGAATCGTGGCGTCAGGGCAACTGTCGAAGTTCGGGATGTAGGGCTTGATGTCGAGGACGGGGGTGCCGTCCAGCGCGTCGAGGCCCTTGACGACAAGGTCGCCGGTTTTTCGGGAGAAATCCACGAGTTGCACCACCGACATGCCGATGGGGTTCGGCCGCACCGGCATCCGCGTTGCAAATATCTTGACGTGTCGCGGCTTCTCGTGCCGGTGCCCCTTCGGTATCTTCCACTCCTTCGCCCGGTGCACCCAGAACAGGACGATGATGTGTGAGTAGCCCGTCAGGCCGCCGAGCAGGCCGGCATACCTGGGCAGAATCTGAATGTGCGACACGTCGGCCGTCCATCCTTGGCGCGTGTGGGCCACGTCCTCGGGCTGTAAGTACGCTGCCCGGACGTAGCCGACCGGGCGGACGGCGAATTCCCGGGCCGGCGCCTGCTGCGTTTGCACGTCGGTCTCGCTCATTCCATCACTCCTGCCTGTCTAAGTTCCTTGACGATGCCGGCGGCCAGCAGTCCGGCCCCCGCACCGAGGAGGGCGTTCGCGACAATGATGCCCCACAATAGAATCGGCGCCGCCTCCATCACCTTAACGATTGGGACCCGGACGACCGTCAGGAGCGCCAGGCCCGTCAGCACCCGGACGCTGCACAGAGCGGCGCCGGCCAACATCAGTCTCAGTCGCTGCGCCGGAACAGGCCGGGCCGCCAACCAGACGGCATCGGCCCCGACGCCGGCCGCCACGGGCGTCAGAAGCGACAGCGGGAACATGCCCCCCAGGGCCAGCGCGACCGCCGCTTCCGCCAACCCGGCCACCGTCAGGGCCCCGCACCGGCGCACGCGCGCTGCGACGACCAGCAGTATGACCGCGCGGGGCAGCGCCGCGACGAGCGATCCGGACAGCGGGATCGGCACGGCCATGTGAACCGCCAGCCCCAGGACCTTGCCGATCGCCGCCGAGGCGACGCCTCCGGCGACCGCCAGCATCAGTTCCCGGGTATTCAAGAACCATTGCCGTCTCATTGGCGGTCCGTGAACGCGCGGGGGGTCCTGTGTCGAACAAACTGGACGCTGCCGTCCACGAAGAGGACGTTCCGGCCGCCTCCCCATCCACCCCGCTCCTTGTGGGGGAAGACCGGGACGCCCTTTCGGACCCAGTCGCTCATCAGCCAGCGCACCGAGGGCGAACCCGCATCCAGGAGGTGCGGGTACTCCGAGAGGCGCAGGGGCAGCGGCATGCGCGTGTCTCGCCGTGTGACGGAGAAGTACTTGTAACTTATGTAATAGCGCTCGCGATTCTCGGGCGTGTCGATGACCGAGTCGCCGCCCGGACCGCCGTACGCGTCACTCTGGGCGTACGATTCGACGGCGGCCGCGCTCGGGCAGTAAAACATCTCCCTCTCCCGAATGTACGCCGGCACGAGCGCCTCCACCAGGCGCCGTTGCGGATTGCCGCACGTCTCCTCCACGGGGAACCATCCGTCGCCGGCATTCGCATACAGTTTCAGCGCAACGAAAACCTGCCGCAGGTTGTGCGCACAGGCCGTTCGATTCGCGGCCTCCATCACCACAGCCAACGCCGGCATGAGCAGCGCACCCAGCAGCCCCACGACCGCGATGACGATGAGGAGTTCGACCAGCGTAAACCCCCGGTCGCCAAAACGGAGCCCGTGCCGGCCGGCGCGGGCGTCGTGTTGTCTATGCATCGACGATGCCATGTCGCCCCGGAAGATTCTGACTGCCTCAGCGTCGGTTTGACCAGAGCGTCACATGCCGGCGCCCCCCGGCCTGTTCTTCAATCAAGCCCGGACGCGCCCGAGCGTGTTATCTTTCGCCCAATAGTAACACGGATTGGGGCGAGTGTCAAATCTTTTTTTTGGTGACGGAAGGTGAGCGCCGGGGCACGCCCCGGCCTACGTGCTTTTTTTGGTGACGGAAGGTGAGCGCCGGGGCACGCCCCGGCCTACGTGCTCGGAGAGGGGCTCACCGCGCGGTTGCTGCAATGCGGGCGGTGTCGCGGGCGATCATGGCTTCTTCGTCGGTGGGGATGACGAGGATGCGGATGGGCGACTCCGCTGCCGCCACGTCGCGGCGACCGTGCGCGGCGGCGTTGCGGTCGGCGTCGAGAACGTATCCGAGGTGCTCCAGGCCCGCGCACGTGCGGCCTCGGATGGCGGGGGCGTTCTCTCCGATGCCGCCCGTGAAGACCAGGGCATCGACCCGGCCGAGGACGGCCGTGTAGGCGCCGATGTATTTCTTGAGTCGGTAGCAGAAGATCTCGATGGCCAACCGCGCCCGCTCGTTGCCGTCGTCGGCGGCGCGGATGACCTCTCGCATGTCGTTCGAGACGCCCGAGAGGCCCAGCAGGCCGCTCCTGCGGTTCAGCAGGTCATCGACCTGGTCAACGTTCATGCCGAGCGTGCGCATGAGGTGGAAGATGACGGCCGGGTCGATGTCGCCGCTGCGTGTTCCCATGACCAGGCCTTCGAGCGGCGTCATGCCCAGCGAGGTGTCCACGCTCGCCCCGCCGCGCACCGCCGCGATGCTGCACCCGTTTCCGAGGTGGGCCGTGATGAGGTTGGCCTCGGCCGGCTGGCGGTCGAGCATGTCGGCTGCCGCCTCCGAGACGTACCGGTGGCTCGTTCCGTGAAACCCGTACCGGCGGATGCCGTGCTCGGTGTACAGGTCGTACGGGATGGCGTACAGAAACGCGTGTGGCGGGATGGTCTGGTGAAACGCCGTATCGAAGACGCCGACGTGCGGGACTTCCGGCATGAGGGCCATGGCCGCGCGGATGCCGATCAGGTTCGGCGGGTTGTGCAGGGGAGCGAGCGGCACGCACGCCTCGATGGCGCCGATGACTTCCTTGTCGATGAGCGTGCTCTCGGCGAACCGTTCGGCCCCGTGGACGCAGCGATGGCCGACGGCGTCGATGCGGGCGAGTCCGGAGACGACGGCGGCAGGGCCACGGGTCAGGGCCTCGACCACAAGAGCGAAGGCGGTCTCGTGGTCGGGGGCTTCGACGTCGCGGACATCCGTGGCGTGGGGGGCCTCGTGGCGGATGCGGCTGCCCGCCTCGCCGATTCGTTCGACGATGCCGGAGGCCAGGACCTCGGCCGAGCCGCCCTCGCCCATCGCAAAGAGCGAGTACTTGATGCTCGAGGAGCCGCAGTTGACGACCAGGACGTTCACCCTCGCGCGGGCTCCTTCGGAAGCGCCGGAGCCGGGCACGGTCCGGCCCGGCTCCGGCCGCTGCCAAAACCCCTCTGCCCTCTGTGCCGTCCTCACGAGCGCCGTCAGGGTGCGCGAGAACGACCGTACGCTCGCCTCTGCACTCCTACGCGCCTTGTGCCACACCGGCGCGCCCTACGCCGTCGGGGACGCGTCCCTCGGGGGCAGCGTGGCCACATAGGCCTCGGCCTCGGGATCGCTGAACCAGACCAGCGTCAGGATTCCTACCGCCAGCGAGATCCAGCTGAACGCAATGATGGCGACGATCTCGAGAATCGCGATAGTCTTCATCCCTGAAACCGCCTTGGGATTGCGATTCAACAAGTTGGCTCCCGAGATAATTTCCACAATGCCAAGCGGTATTAACAGGACAGGATAGAAAAGCCAAAAGAGGCCCAAGCCGACCAGGATGTTCGTAATTCCCGAACCAAGACGCATGCCACCGATCGCCTGGACCTTCCAGGGCTTGGCGGGGATCGCCTGCGGGCCGGCGTCTTGGGCTCCTGTGTTCTGCGCTCCCGCGTCCTGGGGCTGCGCGTCCTGTGGCTGCGCGTCCTGCGGCTGGGAAGGACCTTGCTCGTCTGTCATCGTTCGTCTCCTTTTACGAGCCAACCGAAACCACCGCCCTGAACCGCGGGAGCCCTTCCCCCGGCAAGGCCTACGCCAGCGCGAGTATAGAGGGTCACGGCGAGCGGTGTCAACCATTCCTGCGGTCCGCCAAAAAGTCGGCCGGGCGCGGGAATGTTTTAACCTTGGCCTCGCCGCGCGCCGATACTGGAAGTGCGAGTGACTTACTGGACTGCGCGCGACCCGTCGCAGTCACCCCCGCCTGTAAGATGGACGAGGAGTCTCTCATGTCCTGGCTCAGGCGCCACTTGGCGCGGGCCTGGCCGGCGGTGCTGCTGATCGGTCTGCTGGCGGTCGTGGCCATCCGCATCTGGTCCGGCCCGGCAAGTGGGCCGAGGCCGTCGATGGGCACCGAGACCGAGGGCACCGTCGCCGGCCTGTCCGACGATCCGGCCGCCGCCGCCCGCCGCATACGGTTGCTCCAGGACCAAAGCGGGGAAACACGCCGCCACCTCGCGGCACTTCAGACCGACGTTTCCGCCAAGCGGCAGCAGGTGAGGACGCTGGACGCGATGCTCGCCTCGGACCGGCTGACGGACTCCCCGGCCTTCCTCCGGCAGCAGACGACGGTGCGGGCGCTCCAGAAGATCATCCGCGAAGCGGCCGATTCCGGCGTCGCCGAGGCTGCGGATCAGAATCGCCTCAACACGGCTGCCGCCGTCGCCCGCGAGCGGCTGCGGCGTAAACTCAAGGCGCTCCGCAGCCAACTGACAGATGACATCGGCCGCCTCCAGACCCGGGCGGCCGCACTGAGACAGCAACTCCACCTTCAGACGGCCGAACTGCAGCGGCTCCGGCGCCAGGTCCAGCGGCAACTTGGGAGCCGGTCGTCCGGTCGGCAATCCTCCCCGGCCTGCTGACGCCGTCTCGCCCGGAAACGCGGTTCGACACGTTTTGATCTTCCTGGATGCCGCCTGCGAACGGGGGCCGAAGGAGCGCCGCCACATCGCCGACACGGAAAAACGGAAGAACGCGGTTGCCGGCAGAGGCGCGAGTGGGATATAATCAACGTCCAGAGGAACGCGGGCCACCGCCGGCGGGGCTTGACGTTCTGTGCTGACGCGCATTCGGCCCCGCAGCGAGCGCCGGACTTACTCCGGGGGAAGAGGCCGTGAGCAAGGCGCGGGGTATCAGGCCGGACCGACGCGAGTTCACGCGGTCGGTCATCGGCATTCCCGTTCAGGCGGTTCTCCACGACGCCCCTACCGACGACTCCCACCGCGTCATCGGTCTTCACGTGCTGAACGTTTCCCGGGGCGGGGCGAGTGTGGCTTCGCAAGAGGCCCTCGCGCCCGCCCAGCCACTGACCCTGTTCTTCCCACCCGTCGGATCCGGCAAAGGTCGCGACACCCGCGGGGAGGTCGTCCGGTGCGACAACCTCGGGAACCACTACAGCCTGGGAATCGCCTTCGAGAAACCTTGGCCGGAGCACGATGAAATTCACGCAAATTCGCGCTGATTATCCTGGCCATAAGCCCGGGATAATCGTATAGTACGGCGGCTGAGAGGCGCACCCGGGGCAAGCATTCCCCCTGCGCCAAGGCCGCACGACAACCAGTTACCCTCATCCAAAACACGACGGGCCGTCAACAAGGGGTCGGACGCGTGTAGGTGGTGTCCCGCTGCCTCACGCTCCGGACACGGGACCTGGGACCCGGAGGACCCCAAGATGACGGCTCGCGGCCCGCCTGACCTACACTATTGCTTCCTGAGCGCTGGGTGCCACACCAGTTCTGTGGCACAGATGGCGGCGCAGGCACAGAATTCCGGGGGAGGCGTTTGCTTTTCGCGATTTATGCGCCATAATTCTCCGGCTGCGTGTAAAGAGCGGGGGTTCTTTGTGCCGATACGGGCATGATGAGAGCGCAACATTGCTGGTTCGAGAGTGCGCCGAGAGCACCCGATCCTGTAGGGACACGCTTCGATGGTCACGGATACCGACAATCGCCGTAGAGGTGGCACGCGGGAGCGCCGGCGGTTCGGCCGCTTTGCAACGCTGCTGCCGATCAGCACACGCCGCGACGACTTGGTGAAGCGCGGCCAAGCCAGTAGCCGGGCCCAGTGCCGACTTCGGCTTCAGGATTTTTCGCTCGGAGGGCTTCGGGCGGAAAGCCCCATCCCGTTGAAAGTGAACGAGCGGTTGACGCTTCGGCTGCCGCCAAGCGATACGCGTGCCGCCCTGCAACTGACCGGCCGCGTCATCCACTGTCGCCGCCGCGACAAGCGGTACCAGGTGGGGATCGAGTTCCGCCAGACGCACGACGATGCGATCACCTCGCCGTTCCGTCACCTGCCCCGGCTGTTCAGCGTGGCTGCCGATTTCGGCCGCGACAGACAGCCGGTCAAAACCAGCAACAGGGCGTAGGTCGCCCGCGCTGTGACGCCCGACGTCCAGGCGCCTGCTCGCCGACACGTCGGAGTGTGCCCGCCGTAGCCCTACGGCGCCGTGACCGTTTCCTGCAGGCTCCCGCGCCGTACGTGTTTAGCGTGTCATTCCGAGCGAGCGAAGCGAGTCGAGGAATCTCGCCGTTATCCGTGTCCGGACGACGAGATTTCTCCGCTCGCCCTCGCCTTTGGCGAGGCCTCGGTCGAAATGACATCGCTTCAAGGGCAGGCTAAACAGGTACACCGCGCCTAATCCCTTGCCTCCGAGCGAGGCGGTCGATACGATAGCAGGTCTGTCGGATGCGTTGTGGCAAAGGAGGGTACTGCTCGTGAAGATTCTGTTGGTCCAACCCCCGCCGCCGCCGGACTACGTCGGCTTCCGCCGGACGGCGCTTCCGGAACCGCTCGCCATGGAATGCATCGGCGCGGTCGTGCGGGCGAACCATGACGTGCGGCTGCTGGACATGCGCCTCGATGCGACGCTCGAAGAAACGTTCAACGACTTCAAGCCCGACATGGTGGCCGTCACGTGCCTGACCACCGAGGTCTATAACGCCCAGAACATCCTGCGCAGCGTCAAGGCGTGGCGGCCCGACGTCTTCACCGTGGTTGGCGGACACCACGTGAGCCTGATGCCGGCCGACTTCAAGCAGCCGTACGTTGACACCATCGTCGTCGGAGAGGGCGAGATAACGTTCCGGGAACTTGTCGAGACGCTCGATAGGACGAGCCTTTCGCCGCCGAACGACGCCCTGGCAACCATCAAGGGGCTGGCCTGGAAGAAAACGGGGGAGGCCGACGGTAAATGGGTCTTCAACGAAGAGCGTCCCATGATGCCTTCGATGGACGACCTGCCGCTGCCGGCCCGCGACCTGGCGGCCCGGTACGCCCAGGACTACTACTTCCTGTTCGACCAGCCGCACGCCTGCATCGCCACCAGCCGCGGCTGCCCGTTCCGGTGCAACTTCTGCTCGGTCTGGAAGTTCTACCACAAGCGGTGCCGGTACATGTCGGCGGAGCGCGTGGTCCAGGAGATTGAGGCCACCGAGCCGTGGTCGATCAGTTTCGTGGACGACAACTTCCTGTCGCACGTCCCACGGGCCTGGAAGATCATCGAACTGATCCGCGAGCGCGGCATCAAGAAGGCCTACGGCATGCAGGCCCGGACCGATACCATCTCGAAGCACCCGGACCTGTTGGCCGCCTGGCACGACATCGGCCTCCACACGGTCCTCATCGGCTTCGAGGCCGCCACCCAGGAGGGGCTCGACTCCGTCGCGAAGGGCGCCACCATCGAGCAGAACGAGAAGGCGATGGACATCCTGAACGAACTCGGTGTCCACATGTGGGGCGCCTTCATCGTCGATCCACAGTTCACGCGAGACGACTTTCACGCGCTAAAGACCTACCGCGAGGAAAAGGACGTCATCTACCCGCAGTTCACCATCCTGACGCCGCTGCCCGGGACCGACCTCTACGAGCAGCGCGAAGCGGAACTCGTGACACGCGATTACCGCCTCTTCGACGCGCTTCATGCCGTGCTGCCCACCCGGCTGCCGCGCGAGGAGTTCTACAAGGAGTTTGCCGCACTCTACAGGCCGGACAACCTGGCACTGGTGTACGACTTGATCTCCAGCGGACGCCTCACCATGCAGCGCGCCCGAAAGGCCCGAGAGATCCTCATGGAACTCGGCAACTACGAGAACTTCCTCAAGGGTGAACGGGCCGTCGGCCTTTCCGTGACGACATCGTAGGCGGCCCCGTGCAGGTTTCGCGCGGTGGCTCTCCCGGCCTGCCGCGCCCGACTGTTGCAGGACTTCTTCAGGACGGCTGACGCTACTTTGTCAACTTCGCATCGCCGCCCCATGGGGATAGCGCGGTGGGCAATCCTGCCCACCGCGCGGCGGCCAAGATTGACCGCCGCGCTATCGCTTGCCTGCATCGGCGGGAAGTTGACAAAGTAGCACTAAGACCATTAAGACGCGAGCATACCATGAAGCAAGACGTCGAAATGACGTTCGGCGAACACCTGGAGGAACTCCGCCGACGCGTCATCTATGCCTTGGTCGGCCTGCTCGTGGCCACCGTCTTCTGCGCCGTCAACTACCCTTTCCTCCTCTCGGCCATGTTGCGCCCCTACAAACTGGCGTACGACGAGATGATCGCCGACCAGGTCCAGGCCCGCGAGACGGAGAAACCCGAAGGGGATGCCGAGTCCGCCACCGCAGAAGGCGAGACCGAGACACCCCTGCCCGACTCCCCCGTCGGTGCGGCCGTACTCAGCCTCCAGGAGCGCCTCGGGGCCATCGAGAAACGCCTCGACGCCATTGCGCCGCAGCCCAAGGCGGCGCCCGACGCATCCGAAGACGCCAAGGCCCCTGCCGAAAAGTTCCCCAGGCCACGGGTCATCCAGGGCGGGCCGCTCACCGGCTACGTCACCATCATCCTGCTCTGCATCATTTGCGGCATCATCCTCGGCAGCCCGTGGATCCTCTACCAGGTCTGGGCTTTCGTGGGAGTGGGCCTTCACCGGCACGAGCGGGCGTTCATACATATCTACGGCCCCTTCAGTTTCTTCCTGTTCATCGGCGGCGCCGCCACGTTCTACTTCGTCATGCTGAAGTACGGCCTGCGGGCATTGATGGGGCCGACGATCGGGATCATGGTCGACGGCGTGCCGCTGATCGATCCGAGTCTCTTCCTGAACGACTACTTCAAGTTCGTCGCCATGATGACCCTCATCTTCGGCGTCGTGTTCCAGACGCCCCTGATCGTCATGTTCCTGGCCCGTACGGAAATCGTGCCGCTCGGCACCCTCGTTCGCAAGCAGCGCATCGTGCTGATGATCCTCGTGGTCCTGTCGGCCGTCCTCACGCCGCAGGACCCCGTGACGATGGTCATGATGGCCATACCCCTTGTGCTCCTTTACCAACTCGGCCTGTTGCTCTCGTGGATTTCCATCGGCCGCAGACGCCGCCGCCAGGCCCGCGAGGAAGGCGAGGAGCCACCGGACGACGGCGGGCCCGAACAGGAAGGCCCGCGCCAGGAGCCCGACGCCGGCGAGCAGGAGCCCTCGGCGGAACCGGAACCGCAAGAGACCGCCACCGCCGAAGAACCGGCCGAAGACCAGGCCGACGAGTACGAAGACCCCTACGCCGAGTTCCAGGGCGACGACGACTACGCCTGGGAACAGGAAACGTACGGTGAGTCCGAGACCGGCGAACAGGAACCGGACGACGACGCGGACGAACCGGACGACGAGGCCGAGCCGCCTGCGGACCAGCAAGAGACTCCCGACCACGAACCGCCCGGCGACGACCGCGCGGACGAGCAGCAGGACGAATCCGACCAGATGCCCGACGACTACTACATCCCGCCCGAGGACCGGATGAAATGACGGGGCGATTCATCCCCATCCGCCGGCGAGGCATCGCCCGCAAGAGACCGCCGCAACTTCCCGCCGGGGACGACCCATGACGACGCGCGGCTTACCATCCGTCGCGCCGATCGTTCGACGCCTCGAGAAGGCCTATGGCAAGCGGCCGTGGAAACGCGGTCGGCCGCCGCTCGATTCCCTCATCGGCACCATCCTCAGCCAGAACACCAACGACCGCAACTCGGGTGCGGCGATGGCGCGGCTGACGCAAGTCTTTCGCGATTGGGACGAGGTGGCCGACGCGACGCTGCCGCAGATCGCCGCCGCCATCCGCGTCGCCGGCCTCCATCGCCAGAAGGCCGGGAGCATTCGCGCCGTCCTTCGCCGCATTCGAGATGAGCGGGGACGGGTGAGCCTCGACTTCCTCCGGCGGCGGCCCACCGAGAAGGTCAAGTCCTACCTGCTCGATCTGCCGGGTGTCGGGCCGAAGACGGCCGCCTGCGTCCTCCTGTTCAGCCTCCGCCGGCCCGTCCTGCCGGTGGACACGCACGTCCACCGCGTCAGCCGCCGGCTGGGCCTCATCGGCCCGAAGGTATCCGCCGAAAAGGCCCACGACCTGCTGGCCGGCATCGTGCCGCCCGAGAAGGTGTACGCCTTCCACGTCCTCCTGATCCAACACGGCCGCCAGGTCTGCCGCGCCCGCCGCCCCGACCACGCCGCGTGCGTCTTAAAAGCCCTCTGCCCGTCGGCCGAGAGGTAACCCTCATCACCGTGTGCCGCTGCCATGGTTGTGGCAAGTTTTTTTGGCGAGCGCAGGCGGTTGTAGCGCCGGGCTTTATGCCCGGTCCCGATGTATCGGGATTGGCGGCGGCGCCGACCAGGATGCGTCCGTACGGACGCTACGGCCAGGCCGCAGGAAATCGTCCCCTGCCGGAAATCGTTGCCACAGTGCGCCGTGGGAAGGCGCCGGTTCTCAGCAGGCTCGCTTTCGCACGCTTTTGATTTGACTTCGTTCGATTCTTGAGGTATACTTAACCTCGATGGGTGGAGTGCAAGCACTCGGGGCTGTGCCTGCGTGAAGCGGGCGCGGCCTATTTTGATGCGCCAGCGACGGACCCGGCTGCGGGGCCGGGCGTAGGGATAGACGGGTCAGGCACGTTCGGAGGGACCGAGCGGCTTGGCCCGTTTTCTTGTGCGAACGCATGGCATGTGAGGAGGACACGATGCGAACTACATTTCTCGGCTGGATTGCGATTCTGTGTTCAGGCGTCGCTGTGGCTCACGGTGGTCTGACGGCGAGTTTCCAGGGGTTGGGCCATTTGCCAACCGATGGCAGCATCGGGAGTTTCGCGGAAGGTGTGTCACCCGACGGCTTGGTTGTCGTGGGACACAGTCACGTGGAGGATGCACTTGGCAATACGTCGTCTGCGGCGTTCGTTTGGACAGAAGCCACGGGCATGGTGGAATTGCCCGGAGGGGCCCTGGCGTGCCTTGCTTACGGCACATCTTCCGATGGCTCGGTCATCGTCGGGCAGAACTTCAATGTCGGCCAAGGCGTAGCATTCCGGTGGAGCGGGGGCGGCATTGTCAACCTCGGCACGCTCGGCGGCAACAACAGCCACGCGGAAGCCTGCTCTGGCGACGGGGCCGTTGTCGTAGGAAGAAGTTACACGGCTTCGCGAGGCGAGGCGTTTCGTTGGACTCAGGCCACAAGCATGGTCGGTTTAGGCACGCTCGGAGGGCATGGAAGCGAGGACTACAGCATCGCGTTTGATGTCTCGGCAGACGGCTCGGTGATAGTCGGCGGCAGTTACTCCCCATCCGGCTTTGAGGCTTTTCGCTGGACACAGCCGACGGGGATGGTCGGCTTGGGCGACGTTCCTGGTGGCGATTTCCACAGTTACTTCCGTGGTGTTAGTCTGGATGGCCAGGTCGCTGTCGGTTTCAGTTACACCGCGTTCGGCGGCGAGGCGGTCCGGTGGACCGAAGAGACTGGAATGGTCGGGTTGGTCGGTAACCCTAGCGGTCCAAATTATAGCGATGCCTTCGCCGTCTCGGCCAACGGTTCAATCGTCGTGGGATACGCTCGCAATGGGGCCTCCGGAGATGCCAATAGAGCGTTCATATGGGATCCGGTCCACGGTATGCGGGACTTGCGGGACCTACTAGTGGGGTACGGCCTGGACCTCGACGGGTGGACGCTGAAGGAGGCACGGGACATCTCCGCCGACGGACAAACAATCGTGGGGTTTGGTCGCAATCCGGACGGGAGACTTGAAGCGTGGATTGCAACCATCCCCGAACCCGCCACGCTCGCGCTGCTGGCCCTGGGGGGACTGCTGCTGATCCGCAACCGCGCGGCGGTGGGCTAGTACTACAACGCCAGGTTCCGCGCGGCGGCCATACCCGGCCCCCG
>CAYVAM010000023.1:0-34209 GCA_964449275.1 uncultured Anaerolineales bacterium | reverse complement strand
CGTCAACCGACACCAAGGGCAGGACATTCACAATCCAGGCGTGATGCGGACGGACAACAATTTCCACATCGTCCACATTCGGCCAGTTCTTCAGCTGGCCTTCCGGAAAATGGAGTCTGTTGCGACTGCCGCCCTGTAGCGGGATGAATCCGGCCGATCGTGCACGCGGCAGCAGCCCTTCGGCATCATAGAGCGTGTAAAAACGCCGCGAAACATCAGCCACCCGGACCTTTCCGCACGCCGCCGCCGGCAGGCCCGGAAGCCTGGCGGTCACCTTCTTCCAACCTTTGATCTCTCGTCCCGAACTGAACACGGGCGTCTCACCGGGATAGGCGGCATAGGTGACGGTCGAATCGCCCTTGCCTGAATCCTCCAGACCGAACACCACCGTCTTCTCCAGGCGGTAGGTTCCCTCGCGGACCCATACGACAATGTCCGTCGACTTCCTCTTCTTCAACACCCGAACCGCATCCCGCGCGCGCTCCAACGACGCGAACGGACCGTCAGTTCCCTGCGCGTTAGGAACGGACAAGGTCCCAGACCAATTATCGGAACCTCTTGGGGACAGATACAGATCGGCGGACGACGCCGCAGCAGGGCGCCCACTGGCGATCATCAGCGCCAACATCACAATCAACTGTTTTGTCATCATGTCTTCCCGCGGGCGTTCTGGGGTAAGAGGCGCCAACCGACGGGGCAGCCACTACGCCAACTCGAATTCTCCTGGCTGGCTATTCCATCGCTCTCGCTACTTGCAGACCGACGGAACCGCGCGCCGTCGGCTGCGAAGCAGGTGATGAAGCCACTGCTACTCGGTGGGCTTGCGGCCCGTCTTCCGCTTCACCAGTCCGGCGGGCTGATTGGCATACATGAGCGTGCTCCAAGGCACGCTTGAACTCCCTCCGCACTCGGGCCTGGTCTTCTCGATCGCTTTCTTGCACCAGGGCATGTCCATCTTCATGCGGTTGTGATAGTGGTTGTACACCTTGTCGTACATGGGGCGCAGGCGCCCGCGCCCTTTGGCTGAGATCTTGCTGTGCTTGTACCTCCCGCGGTAACTCTCGTAATACTCGAAAGGCACGTCGCTTCCCAGGTTGTACCGGGCCGTATACTCGAAGCCCTTCGCCAGCCTGTTCTCGAACGCACCATACAAATCGAGGCCTTGCTTCCAGGCGATCTCACTGGAGTTGAGGAGGTACTCCAGCCCCATCTGCGTATGGCCCTGGTCGCGGCCGCTTTCCTGGCACTGGCCGAAACGGTTCACGTAGTGATTCACAGCACCGTTGCCCTTGCCCTCGAGGAAGTAGTCAACCGCTTTCTGGAACATGGCCCTGTCGTCAAGGTGAATCCCCATGGCCATCATGGTCTGGATCATTGAGGCATCCCAGTTCCCATTGGCCGTTGGATAGAAATCTTCGATGACAGGATACAAGACCTTCCGCAGCATCGTGGCAAACGCTTCCCAGTCCTTTCGCGGCCAGCCGTTCCATGTGTATTTCAGGAGTTCGGCAGCATTACAGAAGTGAATCCCGCCCATCCCGACCAGTAACCTCGCGTCGTGATTGCGAACGGACTCGAGCGTCGAGGACCAGGCATTGAGAATCTCTGCCGCCTTGGCCGCGTGGGCCTTGTTGTCGGTGAAGACCCAAAGCAACGCATGAGTGTAGGCGGCCGTCCCATCCCGCAGGAAGAACGTGCCGCCGATATCAGGCCGGTTGTATGCGCCCCGTTCGACATGCGCCACGGGCCTGGGCTTCCAGGAAAGAGAGGCATAGGAGGAAGATCGCATCTTCTCCCAGGCCTGTTGCCATGGCCGTTGGTTGGCTTTCAACTTGGACTTCACGAACTCCAATTCTGCCTGATTGTGAGATATGCCGGGGTGGGCAAAACCGGCGGAGGTGTCATCACACCTGGCGGTTGAAACCAATCCGACGCAGCACAGCACGACAAGAACCGCGAACCTGCATATCATCCTGTTCTCCATACTCGTTGGCAGATCGTTTTTGCCCGGGACTTGCCGGATGGCCTCTCGCCCGACGGCCGCCGTCGGCTATTCTGAGCATTCTACCACGGACCTCCGGGGCAGCAAGAGCTCCATTGGCTCCTGGCACGTCACACCCCAACCCGCCACGCTGGCCTTGTTGGCCGTGGGCGGGCTGGGGATGCTGCTCCGGCAGCGGAGGTGACCTGAGCGGCTGAAAGCGTGGAATGAGCTGTGCCGGCAGATGCTGGGCAAGTTGGCCACGGATTTGGCCGCAAGCGACCTTAGCAAAACGCAAGAACCATAGAAACACCGCCCGAAACCGCCCACAGGAACCACGGTCAACACGGTTTCCACCGTCGGGTTCGGGGCCCGACGACCTCCTCCCGCCGCCATCACGGTTAATCCTCTCCAAGGCCTGCGACGACAACGGCTTATGCTCGCAGGCCAGCCTGACCGCAAGCCCGCGCCGACCCGACTGAGTGAGTCTGTAACAAATGGGCACAGCGACATACTAACGGTAAGTTGTTTGGCGGCGGTGTCTTACGGCATGCCCCCGGCATTGTACGGCTGGAGGTGAGGATTGCTACAATCCTGCTACATCGCCTTCGGCCATCACAGAGACCCGAAGCACCGCCGAGTCCATCTGGCGGCGGAGGCGCGACCGCGTCAGCACCGCCCCGAGGGGCGTCGCGTTCACGATCTGCAAGAGGTCGCTCTGGGTCAGGTTGGCTCGGTCAATCGCCATCACGGAGCCTCTGGTTGAGCCACGCCGCGTAGGGCACCAGTTTCAGATGGCCGTCCGGGTCGATCGGCACCCCCGCCTCCGCATGCTCCTTGAGCGTCGCCTCCGACACGCCTAACAGCCGCGCCGCGTCAGCCAGCGGGAGCGCCGAGGGGTCGAGTTTGTCACGCGGTGCGGGGCCGGTGTCACCCATCACGCCGCCTTCGAAAAAGATGCAGAAAAAACATGGAATCGCCTTGATTCCTTGCAGAAAGCATGCATGACTGTCTATGGAAACGCGGAACGCAAAGGAGCAGGCGATGGCACGCAGGAAGCCCAAGACGTACGAGGCCGAGTTCGAGGGCCGCAAGGTCCGGGTGACGATCCCCGACGAGTACGACGCCTACGACGAGCGCCAGAAACTCGCCCACGCCCTGGCCGCGTGGAAGACCATCGGCTTCGTCGACTCGACGAAGGCCAAGTGGTGGTATCGCCGGGTGCGGCGCCTGGCCCGGGCCTGCCGCACGCCCTTCTCGCAGGTCATGGCTGACCTCGAGGCCGATGCCGCCGCCATCATGGCCGAAGACGAGTAACCGGACCCCTGACCCACAAAGGAGACGACCATGCGAACCGCTGAACAGATGAGGGCGACGCTCCAGGCCTGCCACGACGCGGGCGACCACAGCGAGGCCCTCGAAGTGGCCACCGACATCACCGTGGACACCGAGCGACGCCGAGCCGAACTCGCCGGCGAGATGCGCGACCTGGCCGACCGGCTCCGGCAGGCGTCCGACCGCCTCGATGAAGACGGCCACGTCAATGGGCTGGGCGTCGTCCAGCACCGCGGGGCCGAGGTCGACCGGCTCTGCGGCATCTACCGGACGCTCGCCAGGTACGCCGAGCGGGCCCAGAAGGCCGCCGGCATCGACCCGAACGCGTAACGAGGGAAGGAGACGACCATGGCCGCGAGGAAGCGCCCTCGTCTTGAAGCCGCCGTCACCAAGGAGCTGCCGAAGCTCCGACGGCGCATCCGCACACTGCGCCAGCAGGCCGACGCCGGCGACGTCCACGCCGACCTCGCCGCCGTCTACCGCAAGGACGCCGACGACCTCGAGGCCGTCGCCGGTGCCTGCCGCCAGCGCGACTGGGCCTACGCCCGGGCCCTCGCCGACCGGCTCGACACGGCCGTCCGCGATGAACTCGGCCGGTGGCTGTACGAGGGCCTGTGTGCCCTGGCCGACGCGCCGCCCGAGCCGAAGGGCATCGACGAACGGGTCCTCTTCGACGCCCTCCGGGACAACCTCTCGCCGCAGGCGGTGGCGGCCGTCGTCGCCTACCTCCAGCCGGCGGAGACAAGCAACCCCGAAGTGAACCACCAGCTGCGGTGGCTGGCGGAGCGGCCCACCGAACTGGTCGGTGGGCCGGACGAACTGGCCCGGCTCACGGACGAGCTGGGTCTGTAACACGCACGCGTTGGAAAGGAGCAGGTCATGAAGAACGCAGATGTCAAGGTCGGCGGGACGTACCTCGCGAAGGTGAGCGGGAAGGTCGTGCTCGTCCGCATCGACGCGGAAAACCCGCGGGGCGGATGGGACGGGACGAACACCGTGACCAGCAAGAAGGTCCGCATCAAGAGCGCCCAGCGCCTGCGGGGGACGGCCAGGGGCGCGACGGGCGGTAAGGGCGACGCCCCGGCCGCCGAGGCCGGCCCGGACGCCACACGGGCCAACGTGGGCCGCGAGGGGACGTCCAAGGCGCGAGCCAAGGCGGCCAGGAAGACCAAGGCCCCGCGCGAGAAAAAGCCCAGTCTGCTGGACCTGGCGGCGGAGGTCCTCGCGAAGGCCAAGGAGCCGATGGACTGCAAGGCCATGGTCGCGAAGGTCCTCGCCACCGGCCGCTGGCAGACCAAGGGCGCGACGCCGCACGCGACTTTGTATAGCGCCGTCCTGAGAGAGACCCAGAAGAAGGGCAAGGACGCCCGGTTCAAGAAGGTCGGCCGGGGCAAGTTCGTCCACACCGGAAAGGGGGCGTAGACCATGGCAGCCACGACCACTCGACCGCCGCGTCTGAAGAACGGCACCCGCGTCCACGTCCGAAGCGACCACTTCGCCGAGGAGTGCGACGCCGTCATCCGCAAGGCCAAGCCGGACCACGGCCAAGGCGACGTCGGCTGGTGGCTCTACCGCGTCGAGGTGACCAGCGGCGAGACACCCAAGGACGCCCAGCACGATGACGGGACCGTGTGGGTGTGGGACTTTGAGGTCACGCCTCTGTAGCCGCATCACACGTCCTCCGGCGCCCCGGGCAACACCGGGGCGCCTCTCCGGGCCGAGAAGACGTTTTCGATTCATGCGATGTGAGGACACTGCCTGCGCGGCCGCTGTGCGTTCCAGGAAGGCCCAGTGCGACGCGACGTGACCGTGGAGCCTTTGGCCGGCCACAAGCCGCGACCCGGAAAAGCCACCCCAGCGCGAATCCGGGTCGCTGGCGTCCTGCCACATCGGGCTTCGCTAGGCCAGCGCCAGATTGCAGAAGTTATCATTCCTGCCCGCGCCGGGTAGGCTTGCTTGCGTCCCGCCCGCGCGATACACTCTGGCTCAACGCTGCGGATACGGAAGGAAGTCCCGCGACAGCCGCTCGGAGCGAGCAATATGCAGGAGGCCATCAAGACGTACCTTCGCGCGCTCCGGCAGACGCACTCGGCCGGCGACGCCACCGAACACACTTACCGCCCGGCATTCAAGACCCTGGTTGAGTCCTTCGGCAAGGGCATCCGGGCCACCAACGAGCCCAAGCGCGTCGCGTGCGGCGCACCGGATTTCATCGTGGCCCGGAAAGAGGTCCCGCTCGGGTTCATCGAATGCAAGGACATCGGCGTACCCCTGGACGACGCCGAGAAGACCGACCAACTCAAGCGCTACCTCGCCAGCCTCGACAACCTCATCCTGACCGACTACCTAGAGTTCCGCTACTACCTGCACGGCCAGCAGCACGTGCAGGTGAACCTGGCGCAAGTCGACGCGAGCGGCAAGATCAAGTCCCTCCACGGGGCGGACGAGCAGTTGGCCACGCTCTTCGATACCTTCCTCACGGCTCAGGCCACCACGATCGGGACGACGAAGGACCTCGCCGCGCGCATGGCCAACATCGCCAAGGTCATCCGCCACGCCATCGAGAAGGCCTTCGAGTTGGAGGACGACACCGGCACGCTCCATGCAGAAATGGAGTCCTTCCGGGCCACCATCCTTCACGACATCACACCCCACCAGTTCGCCGACATGTACGCCCAGACCGTCTGCTACGGACTGTTCTCTGCCCGCGAGAACGTGCCCGACAGCGAGGCGAACCGGTTCACCCGCGAGCATGCGGCCTACGACCTCCCCAAGACGAATCCGTTCCTCCGCGAGGCCTTCGAGTACATCGCCGGCACGAAACTCGACCCGAGCATCGTCTGGGCCGTTGATGTTCTGGCCGACGTGCTTCGCCACTGCGACATGAGCGAAATCCTGAAACACTTCGGCAAGGCCGGCCACAAACAGGACCCGGTGCTCCACTTCTACGAAACCTTCCTGGCCGCCTACGACCCGGACCTCCGCCAGCGCCGCGGCATCTACTACACGCCCGAACCGGTGGTCCAGTACGTCGTGGCAAGCATCGACGTCCTCTTGAAAAGGGATCTCGCGTGCACCGGCGGCCTGGCGAACAACAGCCGCATCACGCTCGAAGTCGCCGACCCCACGAAGAAAGGCGGAAAGGCCAGGCAGGAGGTCCACCGGGTCCAGATTCTCGACCCGGCCGCTGGCACCGGGACGTTCCTTTACCAGACCATCGGGCACATCCACGACGCGCTCTCCCCCAACCGCGGGCTATGGGCGGGCGAGAGGGGATACGTCGCCCAGCACCTGCTCCCGCGGCTGCACGGGTTCGAACTCATGATGGCGCCGTATGCCGTGGCCCACATGAAACTCGGGTGGCTCCTGAAGGAAACCGGTTACGATTTCCCGCACGACGAGCGCCTGCGCGTGTACCTGACGAACACTTTGGAGGAGGCCGAAATCGTCGCCGGGCCGCTGCTGGCCCTCGCCAACCAGATCGCCCGCGAGGCCAACGCCGCCAGCAAGGTCAAGGCGGAGTGCCCCATCATGGTCATCCTCGGCAATCCGCCGTACTCCGGCCTCTCGGCCAACATGAACGAGTGGATCGACTCTCTTCTCAAGAAGCCGCTCCCCCTGGACGGCGGCGCCCAGGCGTATTACACGGTGGACGGCAAGCCCCTGGGCGAGAAGAAGGTCTGGCTCCAGGACGATTACGTCAAGTTCATCCGCTTCGCCCAGTACCGCATCGAGCGGACCGGCTACGGCATCCTCGGGTTCATCACGAATCACGGCTACCTGGAGAATCCGACGTTCCGCGGCATGCGCCAGAGCCTGATGGCCACGTTCGACGACATCTATGTGCTGGACCTGCACGGCAGCAGCAAGAAACGCGAGAAGCCCCCGGAGGGCGGGAAGGACGAGAACGTCTTCGACATCACCACGGGCGTCGCCATCGGCCTGTTCGTGAAGCGAAAGAACGGCCGCCGGAAGAAACCGGCCCGCGTGTTTCATGCCGAGCGATGGGGGACGCGCGAAGCAAAGGGCGACTGGCTGGCCGCCAATGACGTGACGAGTACGCAGTGGACACAGATTAAGCCGAATTCGCCGCACTACTTCTTTGTTCCCGTGGATGAGGCCGCGCGAACTGAATACGAGGAAGCGACCAGCCTCGCGGAGGCGCTCCCCGTTCATACGGTCGGCGTCGTTACGGCCAGGGACAAACTGACGGTGCACTTCTCAGCCGATGACGTATGGACGGTAGTCAAGGACTTCTGTGGCTTGCCCGAGGAAGAAGCCCGGGATAAGTACGCTCTGGGGAAGGACGTCAGGGATTGGCGCGTTGCCCTCGCGCAAGCGGATGTTCGCGGCAGCGGCCCTGAGAAGAAGAACATCCGCCAGATTTGCTACCGCCCCTTCGATACCCGTTTCACGTACTACACCGGGAAATCCCGGGGGTTCATCGGGCAACCACAGAAACGCGTGATGCGCAACATGTTCCCTGGAGACAACCTCGCCCTTTGCACAACGAAGAGGGTGGAAATAGGGCGAGGTTGGGAACACGTTTTCTGCACGCGGACCATGATCCAACACCATGCGGTCAGCATGAAGGAAGTGAACTACCTGTTTCCGGTCTATGTCTACCCGGACTCTGAGAAGATGTTTGAAGACTCGGCATGGCCACCCGGCAAAGACGGTCGCCGGCCGAATCTGACGCAGGCGTTTGTGGACCGGGTCGCCGAACTCCTCGACCTGCAATTCGTCCCTGACGGGCGGGGTGACCTGAAGAAGACCTTCGGTCCGGAGGACATCTTCCACTACGCCTACGCCGTCTTTCACAGCCCTACGTACCGCGAGCGGTACGCCGAGTTCCTGAAGGTCGACTTCCCCCGGCTGCCGCTTACCGGCGACCGGGCGCTGTTCGCCACGCTGGCCGGTCTCGGCGAGGAACTCGTCGGCCTGCACCTGCTTGAGCACATGCCGGCACCCCAGACCACCTATCCGCAGCCGGGCGACAACCGCGTCGAGCGGATCGGCAAGAAGGCCTACAAGGCCCCGACCGGCGAGGCGTCCGGCCGGGTGTACATCAACAAGGACCAGTATTTCGAGGGCGTCCCGTCCGAGGTCTGGGGCTTCCACCTCGGCGGATACCAGGTCTGCGAGAAGTGGCTGAAGGACCGCAAAGGCCGCGTCCTGGGTTACGACGACATCGAACATTACCGCGGCATCACCGAAGCCGTCCGCCAGACCCTCCGCCTGATGGACGAGATCGACGAGGCCATCCCCTCCTGGCCGCTGCCGTGAACTGAAGGGGCCCCATGGATCAAGACCAGCAATCAGAAGACACGAGCGGGGCCGTCAAGCGGCTGATCGAGGATATGCTGTTGCACCGTCCGCCCGAGAGGGCTGAGGAGTTTGTGAGCGAGGTCCAACGTGAGTGCGGCCAGAGAGGCATCGAGTTTGACGCAGCCGCAGTCATTGAGTACTGGTGGCACTTGGCACGGCTGGGTGTTGTCGCGATTCCGGGATATGCCATCACCTTCTTCCAGGGGCGCAAGTTCCCCACCCTTGTTTTGACGGAGCGCGGCCGCGCGTTGCTCGAGCGCGGCGAGAGATCCCCTCACGATCCGCCCAGGTACATGAATGCCGTTCGCAGACGGGTCCAAGACCCGGACGACGTCGCCCTGGGCTACCTGGACGAGGCTGTCAGCGCCTGGTCGGCCGGGCTCTACCGCGCGTCGGCCGTGATGCTCGGCTGTGCCTGCGAGCGCCTCGCGCTGATCCTTGCCGAACACATCGCTGACGCGGACATCAAGCCGTGGGCGGATAGAATTCAGAAGGCCCTGGGTGGCCCGCCGGTGGGGGCTTCTCGCCTTTTCGGCCTCATCCGGGACTGCCTGATCCAACTGGGCGGCGAGAAGCGTCTGCCCGGGCCGCTGGCCGATGCGCTTGACCGGAAACTCACGCCCATCTTCGAGCACGCCCGCGGCCTGCGGAACAAGTCCGGGCACCCCACCGGCATCGACGTGTCTGCCGACGAGGCAGAGGCGGGCCTGCTCCTCTTCCCCGGTTTCTACGCGTTCGTGGACGGCCTGTGCAGACACCTGTCGGGAATGGGCCAAAACGGCTGATACCCCGGCGGAAGAACACGCACCCCCGGCTGGTCCGCCCATCTCAGAGACACAGTCCCGCTTTCGCGTCCCCCTCGTCGCTCACCTCGCCAACGGCGGCTTCTTCACCGACAGTTCGCCGCCGCGCCGGGTACATAACCAGTAGGAGCCGCGTTTCGCGGTGCACCACCCCCGTGGAGGCGCGCCATCCCAGCCCTCTGGGCCGCGGGGGTCCAGATGTGGAACGATTCTCCGATTCTGGCGATTACTCGCGTACATGCGGCGGCTCAGCGGCGTATGTTTTATAGATGGGAGCCCCTTTCACCGGCGCTGGTGTGAGACCGTCCGTCGCGAGCCATATGGCACCTGCCCACTAAAGGACCTGACGGCCGCCCGCCGGATGCCGCTGGCCAGAAAAAATGCGGAAATCCGGAATTCGACTGCGGAAATTCGGGCCGAGCGGCAAATAACCTTGTGGAGGGCCAGTGCAAACGGCTCCAACCGGAGCGAGGAAACCAGCCCCCGCCGCAGATTCCACGCAAAAGTGCGCCCCCTTCCGCAAAAAGACAATGGTAGAGGGGGGGGTTCCAGTCGCCCGCCCCGAAAATCCGCGCATCAATTCGGCGGCTCGGGCAGATGTAGGGGTAAACGCGTTCGCGGAACGATCGCCACGGCGGCGCGCCGACCCCGCGGCGAGGGTAACGGACGTGGACGGAGGGCTATGTTGGCCACAGGGTCTATATGTGGAACGATTTTCGGGCGGTTGAGAGGAGTCCAGCGACTGCCGGCCGGGGCCATGGGACAGTAATGAGGCCGAAAAACGGGCCTTTCGGGCCAGATTCGGCCTTCACCACATCGCCTGACGGAGATGGGAACCGGGGCGCCCACGTCGGCCCCGGCAAAAAATAATTGGGAATTCGCGGCCGATTCGGCCCGCGCCGTGTCGGTAAGGGGTGAAGGCGATATCGCAAAGAAGGGGCTGGCACGGCCGGCGCCGCTTTTTCGAACCTGGCGGGAATCCGCCATCGCAGAACACGGGAGGAACGCTATGGCTTTTCGCAGCACGCGGGAGGTGGCCCGTCTGCTCGGCATCGGCACCAGCCGGCTGTCGCGGGCGGTGTGGGACCAAAGGCTGCCAGCACCCGAAAAGGGCCCCGGCGGGGCGTATCTCTGGAGCGACAAAGACGTGTCGACAGCAAGCTGGTATTTCCGTCACCGTGACGCCAGCGACCTGCTGGCTGCGGAAGGGGGTGGAGGTTGACCACCGAGACACTTCCCACCGAACGCGTCGGCCGGTTCGGTCTGTCGGTGGCAACGGCCGCCCCGACGCCGGAAACCGCCGCAACGTGGTCTCGCCGTGCCCAGGCCCTGGCCGCCTGGCTCCTGGCGGAGTGGGAACAGGAGAGGGCCGGGAACGTCCGTTCCGCCGGCCAAGCCCAACGGAAGCTGGGCGGGCGAACACCGTGTTTGAACTGACTCGATGCGCGCAGGCGAGAGCGATGCAGGAGCCGGCGGCCGGTGTAAATGGCCACCCGAGCGCTTCTCTCGTCAGAACGCATGGGACGTAACGGAACCCAGGAACCCACAGTGGAGACGTCGTTTATGATGCCCAAGGAACTCATCCCCACCGGCCGCAAGACCTCGTGCGATCCCGCGATGGCGTGCCCCGTGTGTGGCGACGAATACGTCCATCCGGTTCGCTTGGCCTGCTGGTCGCCAGGCACGGCCAACGGGCTTGTCGTGATCGATTCGGACGGTCTGACCGTCGACCCGCACGCGCCTCCGATGGACCGCGGCGTCACCATCGACCTGACATTCGTGTGCGAGCAGGGCCACCTGTTCCAGTACAGGCTACACTTCCACAAGGGAAACACCTTCGTGACGCGCCGCACGCGCCATCTTCTCGGCGACGTCATGGACCGGCGCTCGGTGATCTGGCGGACCTGAAGCGGGGCGGTGCCCAACCGGCCACCGTCAGACGACGAACTGGTTTTCTTCGGAGATGAAACGGATGGTGATGGCAGCAGCCACATGCAACCTGTCTTTGCGTAAGGAACCGCAAGAACAGCCGGGGCTTGACGAGGAGGCCCCCGGCCTGATCTCGCTTGATTTCCACCGCGCCGCAAACGAGTTCCCCTTGCTCGATGACGAGCGGATCGATGAACTCGCCGACGACATCCGGGCCCATGGGCAGCGCGAGCCCATCCGCACGCACCGCGGCCTCATCGTGGACGGGCGGAACCGGTACCTGGCGTGCCGGAAGGCGGGCGTCCAGCCGCGAATCGAACGGCTGCCGGACGATGCCGACCCGTTCGCCTATGTCTGGAGCGTCAACGGCGAACGCCGCGACCTGACGCAGGACCAGCGGTACCTGATCTGGAAGTCATGCACACAGAAGTCGGGGGCCTGGCAGGCCGAACAGCAGCAACTCCGGCAGCGGGCCAACCGGGCGCGCAGCGAATCGCAGAAGGGCATCCCGAAACCGAGAGCGACGGAACGTCCGGCCGCAGGTTGTGGACGGTCGTCCTCGGCGCCTCGCGGCCGGGGCAGCGCTATCCGGGCCGCAGCCAGCAAGACCAACCGGGGTGCCGTCGAACGAATGGACCGGCTCCAGCGCGAGCGCCCCGACCTTGCCGACAAGGTGAGAACCGGCGAGGTCACTTCCGCCGAGGCGATGCGCCAGGTGACCCGTCCCCACGTCGCCCACAACGCCGGCGACAACGAATGGTACACGCCGGCCGACTACGTCGACCGCGCCCGTCGCGTGATGGGCGGCATCGACCTCGACCCCGCCTCAAGCGCGGCGGCCAATGAGGTGGTCCGGGCGACACGTTTCTTCACGGCCGCAGACGACGGCCTGTCGCAGCACTGGTCGGGCCGGGTGTTCATGAACCCGCCGTACGCCCAGCCGCTGGTCCGGCGGTTCTCTGAGAAACTCCTCCGACACTACCGCGCCGGCGATGTCCCCCAGGCCGTCGTGCTCGTCAACAACGCCACCGAGACGCAGTGGTTCCAGGCGCTGCTGGGCGTGGCGTCCGCGGTGTGCTTCCCTGCGGGGCGGGTCCGGTTCTGGCACCCCGAGAAGACCTCCGCGCCGCTCCAAGGGCAGGCGGTGGTCTACTGCGGCGAGGACACGGCTGCCTTCACGAAGGAGTTCCAGGACCTGGGGAGCGTCTGCCATGTCGCAAAGTAGCACTTGTCAAGTAACGGCCGCGTCAGACTCACCCGGGGCGGCACTGGTTGATGCGGTTGAAACACCGGCGCAAGATACACGCGCGCCGTCCTTGTCGGCTGAGAACGGCCGCGTGGCGGCTGAGGCTCCGGCATGGAACCAGCCACCTTCGCAGGGTTTCATCACAGAACTCTTCGACGACGCCCTCTCGGCCGAGCGCCGCCTGGCCGTCTTCACCGTGCCAAGCCTCCAGACCCGCCTCTTCGCGGACGCCGCTGGGGCCGCTGTCTACGCGAAGGAGCAGTCGCCGGCGCAGAACGTCTACTTCGGCGTCGGTCTCATCCAAGGCAGTCCGTCCGGTCGCGGCAAGGCCAAGGACGTCGCTGCCATCGGTGCCCTGTGGGCCGACATCGACCTCCTTGGCCCCGGCCGCGACAAGAAGCCCCTCCCTGCGACGCTCGACGACGCCCAGGGCATCCTCGAACGCCTGCCGCACGCACCGTCCATGCTCGTCCACAGTGGGCATGGCCTGCACGCCTACTGGGTGCTGAAGGAGCCCTGGGTCTTCGACACCGACGGGGAACGTGACCAGGCCGCCCGGCTCGCCAAGGGGTGGCACGGCACCGTCTGCGCCGCGGCCGAGTCGCTGGGCTGGCACTTGGAGAATCTCGGCGACCTGACCCGTGTGCTGCGGCTGCCCGGTACGCTGAACCACAAGGGCACACCGCCGGCCGAGGTCCGTGTCATCGAATCCCATCTCGAACGGCGCTTCAACCCTGGCGACTTCGAACCGTACCTGGCCGAAACCGACGACAAAGCACCGGTGCCCACCGGCGAAAACCTCGTCCTGCGCGCAGACGCCGAGCCGCCGGCGGCGAAGATGGCCGAGGCCATCGCCGCGTGTCCGAAGTTCCGCCAGACGTGGAACCACGAGCGGACGGATCTCGCGGACCAGTCCCAGAGCGGCTACGACCTGGCCCTCGCCTCCATCGCCGCGCGCCTGGACTGGACCGACCAGGAAACGGCCGACCTGCTCATCGCGGCCAGGCGGCGCACGGGCGCCAGCCCCGAGAAATCCCTCAGGCGTGATTACATGCTCCGCACGCTGGCCAGGGCCCATCAGGCGGCCGCCGAGATTCCCGCCGAGGGCGCTGACGTGGACCTGTCAGGCATCCTTGGGCAGGCGGCTGCCTCGGCGGACGCAGGCGCCGGCAGCGCCGCGCCAGGTGTCACCGTCCCCGGCCCGCGCACCGGTGCCATCGGCCAGGTCTGCGTGGCGGACGAGGCCCCTGAACCCTTCCCGCTCGACGATCCCGAGCCTCCTGCGATGCCACCGCGCCTCCTGGACGGTTGGCTCGGACGGATGGCCGAGGAGATCGCCGAGGCGACCGAAACGCCGCTCGAGTTGCCGGCCCTGCTGTGCCTGTCGGCCGCGGCCACGGCGGCCCAGGGACGGTTCAGCGTCCGGCCGGAACCCGGCTACTTCGAACCGGTCAACCTCTGGACCGCCCCGGCGATGAAGAGCGGTCAACGCAAGACGGCCGTCCACAAGCTCGCCACCGGACCGCTCGTGGACTGGGAACGGGCCGAGCGAAAACGGACGGCCGACGAGCGGCAGAGGGCCGAGTCGAAGGCCAAGACGCTTCAGGCCCGGATCACCCGCCTGCGCGCCAAGTGCGCCGCCGAAGATGACCCGCAAAAACGGGACGAGTTGCAGAAGGAGATCGAAGGCGTGGAGGCGTCCGTGCCGCGTGTCCCGGTCCCGCCGCGGCTCTTCACCCAGGACGTGACGCCCGAGCACCTCGGCACGATGATGGCCGAACAGAGCGGGCGGATGGCCATCCTCTCGGACGAAGGCGGCATCTTCGACGTCCTGGCCGGCCGGTACTCCAACGGTATCCCCAATCTGGACCTGTTCTTGCAGAGCCACTCCGGCGCGCCCGTGCGCGTGGATCGCGGGTCGCGGCCGCCGGTCGTCCTCGACCACACGCTCCTGACGATGGGCCTAAGCCCCCAGCCCGACGTGCTGAAGGCCCTCAGCACAAAACCCGGGTTCCGCGGCCGCGGTCTACTGGCCAGGTTCTTGTACGCGCTACCGAAGTCCCGCATGGGGTACCGCGGACTCGAGCCCCGGCGCATCCCCGACGACGTCGCCCTGCGCTACGCCGACGGACTCCTGGCCCTTCTCCGGGTGACGCTACGGTACGACGCGGCGGCGGAGATGGCCTATCCGCACGTCCTCTCGCTCGACGGCCCCGCCTACGGCGTCTGGAAGGACCACCAGAGGCGGGTCGAGGTCCAGCTCCGGCAAGGAGGGCGGTTTGCAGGGATGACGGATTGGGCGGGGAAACTCCCCGGCGCCGTCGCCCGTATAGCCGGCCTCTTCCACTGCGTACGCTGGGTGCTGGAGCCGGGAAACCCCGTCGACCGGCCTATCGACGCGGACACCATGGAGTGCGCCGCACGCCTCGGCGAACTCCTGGCCGAACATGCCCTGGCCGTTTTCGACCTGATGGACGGCGGCGGGGCGCTTGAGGCGGCGCGGCGCGTCTGGCGGCACGTTCAGGATCGCGGCTTGACCGACTTCACCTTCTCGGAACTCTGGCACCCCCTGCGAGGCACGTTCCGGACCACGGCGGACATCGAGCCGGCCATCGACGTGCTGCTCGACCATAACCTGGTTCTGCCGGTCGAGGAGCGACGGCCGGGAAAACGGGGCCGCCGAGGTCGCCGGTTCCGCACGAACCCCCGGGCGCTGGAGACCGCAACGGCATGAACCGCATTGTGTCATTTTTGTCATTCTTTCACACGTTCCTTAATAGGGGTTTTGAGGACTTACTCTCTCTCTGTTCTGACAACCGGACGGACGCTAAGCCCTTCATAAGCAAGGGATTACGTCGCCTGGGCCGCCTTGGGGCCTGTCCCCGTGCCCCCGGGGTCCCTATACCCGACCCCCATGACAAGAATGACAAGAATGACAGAAAGCGACGCCCCCGGCGGCCGTCTGGCCGACCGCCGGTTCGGGCGCCCAGAACGTTCGGCCAGGTGGAGGAACCCTCATGGACTGGACTGTCGAAACGGCGAAGGACGAGGCGCTCGTCCGAGGATTGGACCTTGCACCGGTCGGACCGGATGTCACGCTCGGTGACCGGGAGGCTTCGGCGCTGGCCCGGACGCATAATGAAAAACTGGCACGCACGCTCGAGGAGATGGACCAACTCTTCTCCGACTGCCGACGCCTCGTCGATCCCGACACCTGGACCGACCGGGACGCCGTGGACGTGGGCGTCGCGCGGTCGCGCATCCGGCGGGCGAGGTGGGACGGCCTGCTCCATCTGAGCCGTCTTCTGCGGTACCGACGTTTCGCGCTCCAGAAGATCGAGAAGCGGTTACACGCGCGGCGGAACGACTATCTGACGCGCGCCGCCTCCGCAAAGGCGACCCGGCGCCGACGCACCCGAGCCAAGGGGAAAAGCGTTAACGCGGACAAGCGGCAACTGGCGGCCGTCGAGGACGCCCTGAGCACCGTGGCCTGCGCCCGGTGCCGGGCCCTTCAGGACCTCGGCGCCCTCGATGCGCGCCGGGGCGAGATCTGCGCCACCATGGTGGCCTGAAAGGAACGGGGCATGCCTACACAGCGCGAGCCCCCTCACTGGGGAACTCCCCAGTGAGGATGTCGCAGAGGGTAATTCCGACACGCGTGTCTGCAACAACGGCACTCCCGCGAAGAGGCGGCACGGCTACATCGCGAGAACAGGCTATATGCACCTAGTGCTACGTGTAAGTCCACGCGGCATAGGTACTTCCGGGCGATGACCTTTTCCGAGGGCGGCGGAACCAATCACGGCCCAGGACAGAGTTGGTCTATTAACGCGCGCGAAAACCGGAGGGAGGGTACGAATGCGGCTCAATTCGCGTCAGAAGGGCCTTCTACGCGGGATCTGGCATGATCGGCGCCGGCTGGCCACTGTTAACATCTCGGCACTCGATGGTCTCTCGCGAGAGCGCTACGGCCTCCTGAGGCGGCGCACCCGGATGGCGCGGGAGAACGGTCTGGTGCCGATGAACCTGGCCGGGTGGATCGGCCACCCGCCCACCAACAGCGAACGCGTGATCTACCACAGGCAGTGCGTTCGACTGGAGGCGATGGGCCTCATCGAGCGGCACAACCTCCACGGTGGACGCCGCACGACGCACATCAGGCTGACGCTGGCCGGGGAGCGCCTCGCCCGCGAACTCGCGCCGGACGAGGCCCGCGAACCGGCGGAGGGCTTCGACCTGGACGCGATGGAGATCGAACCGCTCTACCTGCCGGAGGAAGGGGACACACGGTGACTCAGCTGGCCGGGCCGTTCGCGGTGAAGGAACCGGCGGCCATCCTCGGCACTCGCAGGCACCGCCTCTAGCGGGTGGCGGCGCGGAATGAGGCTATGGCGCGGTTACAGGCGAATGCACCGTCACAGGGAGAAAGGGCCCGCGTATGATACCGGCAGACGGCAAAACCGCTCCGACCCCGGACGTCGAGGCCATGACCGAGGCCGAACGTCTCGACGAAGTGGCCGACCTCCTCGCCGCTGGGCTCCTTCGCCTGTGGCGCAAACAGCGGCCGAAAACGCGGGCCTTTCCCCCCGGAATCCCCTTGAGCCGGGCGCCGAGACGGGCCCTCATGTGGTCGAGGGGGCGACGGAAGGAGACCGCATGCAAGGCTCTGTCCTGAAACAACTTGCGGACCTGGATGGGCTGGACGTGAAGGCGCTGCGCGAGCAGTGGCGGACCCTCTACGGCACGGAGCCGCCGGCCACCTGCAAGCGCAAGCACCTGGTGCGGCGTCTCGCGTACCGCGTCCAGGAACTGGCCTTCGGGGGACTGGCGGACGAGACGAAGGCCCGGCTGCGACAGATTGCCGACGAGAACCCCCTCGGCGGGGTACGCAGACGACGGGGCCGGCGCGTCCGTCAACGCAACGTGCCCGTGGCCGGAACGCGGCTCATCCGGGAGTGGCACGGCAGGCGGTACGAGGTCACGGTCCTGCGCGACGGCTTCGAGTTCGAGGGTCGCAGGTTCCGGTCGCTCTCGGCCGTCGCCAGGACCATCACCGGTGCCCATCACAGCGGGCCGCGGTTCTTCGGCCTCCAGCAGACCAGGAAGGAGACGCCGTGATCCAGGCCGCCGTCCAGACCGAGCGCGACACCGTCCGCTGCGCCATCTACACCCGCAAGAGCCACGAGGAAGGGCTCGATCAGGACTTCAACTCCCTCGATGCCCAACGGGAGGCCTGCGAGGCCTACGTCACCAGCCAGAAGCACGATGGTTGGGCCGTCCTGCCAAACCGGTACGACGACGGGGGCTTCTCTGGCGGGAACACGGACCGCCCTGCCCTGCAGAGACTGCTCAGGGAAATCGAGGCCGGGCAGGTCGATGTGGTCCTGTGCTACAAGCTCGACCGGCTGTCGCGGTCGCTTGCGGACTTCATCAGGCTCATGGAACGGTTCGAGAAGCACAACGTCTCCTTCGTGAGCGTCACCCAGCGCTTCGACACCAAGTCCAGCATGGGCCGGCTGACTCTCAACGTCCTCCTCTCGTTCGCCCAATTCGAACGCGAGATCATCGGGGAGCGAATCCGCGACAAGGTGGCCGCCGCCAAACGCAAAGGCAAGTACACGGGCGGCCCGCCTATCCTGGGGTACGACGTCGACCGCGAGGCCAGGCGCCTCCTCGTCAACGCCGAGGAAGCCGACCTCGTGCGGCTCATCTTCCGCCGGTTCCTCGTGCTCCGCTCGACGCTGAAGGTCGCACAGGAACTCAACAGCCAAGGCTACCGCACCAAGTCATGGACCACGAAGAAAGGCACTGCCCGCGAAGGCAAGCCCTGGCACAAGATGAGCGTGCACCGGGTGCTCACGAACCGCAAGTACGTCGGCGAGGTGACCCACCGCGGCCACGTCTACCCCGGCGAGCACGAGGCCATCGTCAACCGGCGGACCTGGGAACGCGTTCAGACGCTCCTCGCGACGAACCGACACTCCCGCGCCGGTGAGACACGGCGAAAGACGGCGGCGCTCCTCAAGGGCGTCATCCGCTGCGGCCACTGCGGCCGGGCCATGGGGACGACCTTCACGACTCGCCGCGGCAGGCGCTACCGTTACTACCTCTGCAACCGGGCCGAGAAGCACGGACGCGACGCCTGTCCCGTCAAATCGGTGGCGGCCAGCGAGGTCGAGCGCGTGGTCGTCGAGCAACTGCGGCACGTGTTCCGCACGCCCGAACTGGTCGCGCGGACGTTCCGGGCCGTTCAGGCCAAGGCGGACGAGCAGCGCTGCGTGCACAGGCGCGAGCGGCACAACCTCGAGACGCGAGCCGCCGAACTCAAGCGGGCCATCCGACGTCTGGCCAGCACGGGAGGGGAGGGATTCCTGGCCGAGGAAATCGAGACGCTCAACAAGGAACTCACCGCGGTTGAGCAGCGCCTGAAGAGTATCGACGACACGCCGGGCGAGACGAAGGTCGACCTGCCAACCGAGCAGGAGGTACATGAGGCCTTGCGCAACGTCGATCCGCTTTGGGACCAGTTGTTCCCGGCCGAACAGGAACGCATCGTCCGGCTGCTCGTCAAGGAGGTCGTTGTCAACACCGATGGCCTCGTCCTGCGGTTACAGACGAACGGTCTGCGGTCGCTCGTCGCTGAACTGGAGGGTGCACCCGCATGAAGGTCGCGGTTGAAGACGACGGCGCCGTGGTCGCCATCCACATCCCGATGACGTTCCGTCGGCGAAGCGGCCGCAAGGAGATCATCCTGCCCGACGGCGCCGAGCCTGTCGCAGAGGCGCAGGACAGAGCGCCCGACCCCGTGGTTGTTGCCATTGCCCGGGCGTTCACCTGGCAGGAGGCGCTCGACGCGGGCAAAGTCGATTCGGTCGAGGCTCTGGCCAAGCGTCTCGGCGTCGATGGCTCCTACGTCCGGCGTATCCTGCAACTCGCATGCCTGAGCCCCGCAGTCGTCGAGGCCGCGCTTGATCACGGGGCGCTCGACGGCGTATCACTGGCCGCGCTGTCAAGAGACCTTCCGCTCGACTGGCAAAGCCAGGCGGACCGCTTCGGTCTTTGACCTCCACCCCGCGACTCACGTCCTTCAGGGCGGAGTTCGCCGCGCGCAAGCGCTACTCCGACCGTTACGCCCGAAACCGTCGCGCGTCCGGATGTCCCGATCCCGTAAGTCCTTGCGAGCGCGGCACTTCCTGACATCCGGACTTCCCCGTGGAAGTCCGGACGTTTTGGAGATTCTGGGGACAGAAAGAGACGAAATGGGCACGCGCGGGCCGACGGCTCCGGACGTCGAGTCCACACGTTGGCAAGAGGAGTGCACGAAAACCGCTTGAACACTGGCCGAAAACGGAGCGGTCCGCGCGCGGCCTGGCGCGCGCTGAGATACGAGAGACGGGTTCGAGCGCAGAGAGATGGTGGAGGCGGTGGGAATCGAACCCACGTCCGGATGCCTGTGACTTGAAGCGTCTACGCGAATAGTCGATCGTTTTGATCTCGGTCCGTGCGGCGCCGACCGACAGGCTACGCTTGGACCCAGCCGGGACTAGGTTCTCGTCGGCGTCGCACCCGGCCGACTAGCCGACCAGCCCGCGTCGTGACGCCCTTGCCCGAACCCGCGGGCGAATCCGGGAGGACGTGGCTGCTCGTTTTTAAGCAGCCATTGCCATGTTAGGATTGGCATTTTGGTTTTGCCGGCAGTTTTAAGAGGTGGCCGACAACCTCTTCGCGCAACTCCAAGCCCTCTAAGGCCCCGTCGAAGCCAGTCGCCCCCACGGCGTCTTCGAACTTGTCTTCGCCCCAAGTATAGCACATATCCGGTGCAAAATCAAGCCGACCCCAACCTATTGTAAGGGACGTGCCTCCTGAGAAAAAAAGGCATTCCCCACACAAAATAGCCGATTCCCCACTTGATGTTAGGGTGCGGTTAGGGTACTATCCGAAAGTAAAAATGGCGAATGACAACGTCCGAATGCGAATGAGAACCGCCGACTTCCCCATCGATGCTCGTCGAGCAGTTCGGCCCGTCGGGTCGGACACTGGCCGAGCGGGCGCGCGGCATCGACCCCACGCCCGTTACCGGCCGGCTCGGCGGCCCGAAATCCATCAGCCGCGAGACCACCTTCGAGACCAACCTCATCGACCGTTCCCGGATCAAGGCCATGCTCTCTTGCCTGCTGGAGCGCGCCTGCCACGGGCTGCGGGACATCGACCTGCTGGCCCGCACCGTCACCGTCAAGGTCCGCTACGCAGACTTCCGGACCCTCGCCCGCAGCCGCAGCCTGCCGACGCTCTCGGACCACGACGACGCGTTCTGGCTCGAAGGCTACCTGACGGCGGGAGGCGCCGACCCCGCCACCCTGCAGGCGTACCACGATTTTGCCGCCACCGTCCCCGAACCGGCAACGCTCGGCCTGGTGGCGGCGGGGGCGGTCGGTATGGCGCTGCGGCGCCGCCGGGACGCTCGCTGACATACCGCTCGCAGGAGATACCGCGGGTCGGCTCTCTCGAGCCGCCGCGATTTGACTTCCGCCAAATCTGTGCTATACTTATCGCAATGGCGCAAGTCCCTGTGCCCGGGGGAGAGCGATCATGCGGCGGATGGCCCCTCGCCACACCTGTCGGCTGTCGGAATCCAGTCCGGCCGAATCCCGCAATCCACACGCGGGCACGCCAAGGCGTGTCTCTACAATCGCGCGACAGCGAGGCGCATGGCGGGCCCTGTCCGTCATCCTGGCGGGTCTCGCCTGCTTCAACCTATCGCGGCCGGCGGCGGGGGACTTCCCGGCGTTTCCGATCTGCACGGCCCCTGGCGAGCAGTCGCGGCCGGCCATCTGCGGCACGACCGTCGTCTGGCGCGACGAGCGGAGCGGGAGCGAGGAAATCTACGGCCGGGACCTTGCCGGTGGCGGCGAGTTCTTCATCTCCCAGGCTCTCTCGCCGGAGTTCGGGCCGCGCATCAGCGGACAGACCGTCGTCTGGGTTGACTATCACGTCCCCATGACCGTCTGCCGCTACGACCTGCCGGCCGGCCCGGCCCTGCCCGTCACGGGCGGCACGGCGGACCCCAGCGGAGGCGCAACCATCTGGGGTCGGACCGTCGTCTGGCCCGATGACCGCAACCGGCCCGGCGGCGGCCGCAACATCTACGGCATCAACCTCTCGGGCGGCGGCGAGTTCGCCATCACGACCGCGCCCGGTTCGCAGGACGCGCCGGCCGTCTACGGCTCGACCGTCGTCTGGCTCGGCAGCGCCACCAACTCGTACGACAGCGACATTTTCGGCAAAGACCTTGTCACGGGCGACGACCTGGTGATCTGCACGGCCGCCGGGCGCCAGTCCCACCCCGCCATCTGGGGCGACTGGGTCGTCTGGGCCGACGACCGCAACGAGGATTACGTGGACGACATCTACGCCTACAACCTCGTCACGAAGACCGAGAAGCCCCTGGGCTCCCATGCGTCCGCGCAGAATTGCCCCGCCATCTGTGAAGGCCTGGTCGTGTGGAATGACTGGCGCAACGGGTCCTGCGATATATATGGCTACGATCTGAACGCCGACGAGGAGGTGCTGATCTACGCCGGCCCCGGCAACCAGGAGTTCCCTGCGGTCTCTTACGACCCGGTCTACGGCCACGTCGTGGTTTGGGAGGATGACGGCGATATCTACGCCACGCTACCCGAGCCGGCAACGCTGGCGGTGCTCGGCGCCGGGGCGCTGCTTCTGTCCGTGCGGCGGCAGCGCGTGCGGCAAGACGTCTAAGCCTACAACGCTATGAGACCTTCCAGCAAGGCCGTCGCCCGGGCGGGAAAATCACGGGTCAGGACCACTCGGCGGTTTTTCGGATAGGCGCTCCTGCCAGAAGCGCGCCATAGAGCGTTGTAGTACTAAGACTGAGGCGTCGCCGCCGCCGCCCATGCCAACTTGCTCGACAGGTTGGAACACGTCCCGGCGTTTCGGGGAAAACGCCAACGACTCCCTTGGGGCCCAGGACGGCACACGAAGGTGTGCCGGTGCGTATGGAGCCGTTCTGTCCGTTCGGTAGCGGTGACGTGTCATACTGCGATGCCTCCCTGAGCAGGGAAAGGAGACGATCATGTCGGCACTTCGGAATATCCTTATGGCGGCTGCCCTTTCGTCGATCCTGGCTGTCTTGGCGGCGGATAGCAGCCACGCCACTGATTACAATTGGCGAGTGGGCTCCGGTTCCTGGGGCGAGGCGGCCAACTGGGGGGTGGCGTGCCAGCCCCGGCCGACAGCGCCTGGGTCAGAAACGGCGGCACGGTGACGGTGGACTGCAACGCAACGGCCAAGAGCATGTATCTGGGCTACTTTGCCGGGGAGAGCGGATACGCGCTGATCACGGAACCGGGGCACCTTACGACCACGGAGGTACTCTACGTGGGCTGCCACGGAACCGGGCAGATCACGCAAAACGCAGGGCTGGCCACGCCGTCTTACATCAACGTCGCCGTGTGGGGAGGCAGCAAGGGCACCTACGTCCTGGGCGGGACCGGTCAACTATCGGCCCCGATTGAGTATATCGGCTCCACCGGGATGGGGCTTTTTCAGCAGACCGGCGGCACACACACGGTGGCCGGCCATCTGGGGGTCGGAGGCAGCCAGTGGTCGGGAGGCAACGGAACGTACGAACTCAGCGGCGGCGACCTGGTCGCAGGGACCGAGTACATCGCCTACGACAACACGGGCTTGTTTACCCAGACCGGCGGGACAAACACAACAGGTACGCTGTGCATCGGACGCTCCGGCAACGCAACGTACGAACTCATCGACGGGCACCTCACTGTGAGCACGTTGCTCGAGGTCAGGTCGGGCGACACGCTGGCGTTGGCGGGAGGTGTCCTGGAGGTGCCCGAACTCAGCGTGCTGGAGGCATCCGCCGGTGGAATCGTCAACTGGACCGGAGGAACGGTGCGCGTTCCGGGCAGCACGACCGTAGACACGTGGGGACTGTTCAAAACCAACGTGCCTATCCCGACCGGGGCGGCGCTGCAGGTAGACGACACGCTGACGCTGGCCGCCGCCGGCGTGTTGACGCTCGACGGCGGGACGATCCGCGCCGGTACGCTGGACCGGTCCGCCGGTGGCGCTTTCAACTGGCTTTCTGGAACGCTGGAGTTCTCCGGCAGCCTTACCGTCGCGCCGGGTGCACCGTTCGGAAGCAATGCATTGGCTGCTGCCGGCCAGACCTTGCGGGTCACGGATGTCACCACCGTCAATGCCGGCGGCTTCCTGACCATCAACGGGGGCGTCTTCGAGTGTCCGCTTACGCAACTGGCCGGCGGCGTCCTGACGGCCGGAGCCGGGCTGACGCTTTCGGCCGGACAGGAGATCGCGGGCCACGGCACGATCTACGGCGCGATCGACCTGGCGGAGGCGTCGATCACCGGCAGCGGCGCGGGACTGGCGCTCTACGGGGACGTGAGCGGCTCGGGCAGCCTGACGAATGTGGAGATCTACGGCAACGTGACCGTCGGCTCGAGCCCGGGGTGTATGATTCTTCAAGACGTCCTTGTGGACGGATCCTCGGTCCTGATGGAGATCGCCGGCACCGACTCGGCCGCCTGCGACCGGCTCATCGTCGGTGCGGGCGTCGACTTCACCTCCACCCCCATCGACATCGTCTTCGCCAATGGCTACGCGCCCGACCCGGCCGACACGTTCGACCTTTTCGACGTCGCGGCCGGGGGGGGACCTGCCGGCGTGCCTCGGCCCGGCCACCATAAACATGCCGGAGAACTCCGCCTTAGACCGCGCGACGGACGTTCTGACCTACGTGCCGGAGCCGGCCACGCTGGCGCTGGTGGCCCTGGGCGGCCTGGGCGTGCTCGTTCGCCGCAGGCGGAAGTAGCGCGCGGCAAACGGCTGACAAGAATCAGGCGGGCGGCTCGTGAACCGGGCCGCCCGTTCCTTGCCCTGAGGCGGGCGCTTCGTCGGCGCGGCCGACCCGCCGCCCTGCCCCGACCTGTCGGACTACGGACCGCTCAAGAAACTCGAACTGGAGGACCACCTGCTCGGCATGACGCCCTCGGCCAACCCGATGGCGGTTTATCGGCCGCTCATCGGGCTGAACCCGCTACTGAAAAGGCGGGTGGCACGGAAGCGACGCAGCCGCGACCGTGCGCCCGAAGCGCCCAACACGGTCACGCTTACGCGTGGCCGTGCCACCCGGCCATCAACACGGACCGGCACGGTGGAGGACCGCTTCGGCGCCATGTCCCTGTTGGCGACGGACCTCGTGCCGGTGCAACTCGAGGACGCTCAACACGGCGTGAGTGTCCGCCCTCCCTCCTGAACGCCCACCCTCCGCACGGCGCCCGTCCCCTACAGGTCCGTCCTGGGCACGGCGACGGGCTTGCCGCCGTCGGCGGCGGATTTCCAGGCGGCCTCGGTCAGTTCAATCACGCGCAGGCCGCACTCGGCCGGCGCCACCGGCTCTCCCTCGCCCTTGACGGCGCGGATAAAGTCGAACGAGACCGACTCGCTGCCCAGCCGCTCGGCGTCCACGGCCATCTGCGCATCGCGAAAGCCGACCTGCTGCGTCAGACCGGCGCCCTGCCGAATGTGGAAGGCGCCCTCGTCGCCGACGATGCTGATGTCTTCCCACCAGGCGGGGGCGTCGCCGATGACCGTCAGCGTGCCGACGGCGCCGCTCGTGAAGCGGACGCTGACGGCCGAGTTGATGTCCACCTCCGTGCCGCAGTTGTCAATCTGCGCCGAAACGGTGTCGGCCTCAAGGCCGGTCATCCAGAGCACCACGTCCACGAGATGGCTGCCGGAATCGTTCAACTGGCCGCCGCCCGACAGGTCCGGCGCCTGCCGCCACTCGCCGGCCGTCGCCTTCTTCCACTCCTGGCACTGGAACGCCGAGACGGCCTGTATCGTGCCGATGCGGCCGGCGTCGATCTCGCGGCGAACGTAGCGGTACGTGCCGTCGGTGTGCCGGTGATAGCCGATCGTCAGGACGAGGCCCGTCTCGCGAACCTTCTTGACGACCGTCACTCCGTGGTCGATGCGGCAGACCATCGGCTTCTCGACGAGCACGTGCAGGCCGCGGTCCAGCGCCGCCATGACCTGCTCGAAATGCAGCGTGTGGGGGCTGGCAATGACGACGGCGTCCAGTTTCTCCTTGCGGAGCATGGCCTGGTAGTCGTCGTACTCGGCGGCGTCGGCCAGGTGGGCGTGCCGCTCTTTGTGGTTGGCCCGGTGCCCGGGCTGCGGGTCGGCGATCGCGACGACCCGGGCGTCGGGAATCTCGCCGAGAGCCTTGCTGTGCGTGTTCATGAACCCGCCCATGCCGACCATGCCGATTCGGATCTCATCTGCCATGTGCGTTCCCTTTCGCTGACCGGCTCTTGGGCAGCGATTCTACGCCAGCCCCGTGCGAGTGCAAGGAAACAGGGCAAGAAGATTTCGCACGCGCACGTCAACGCCGCTGGTACAATGGGCCGTGCCTGAGCAGAAAAAGAGGCATCGGATGAGCAAAGGACGTGTGTATCTGGTCGGCGCCGGACCGGGTGACCCGGGACTGCTGACGCTCCGCGGCCGCGATGTCCTCGGCCTGGCCGACGTGGTCGTGTACGACGCGCTGATTTCGGAGCGGTTGCTCGACCACGCCCCCGCGGAGGCCGAGCGGATTTACGTGGGCAAACGCGCCGCGCAGCACACCCTCCCGCAGGAGGGGATCAACGCGCTGCTCGTCGAAAAGGCGCAGGCCGGCGCGACGGTCGTCCGCCTCAAGGGCGGCGACCCGTACGTATTCGGCCGGGGCGGCGAGGAGGCGCTGGCGCTCGTCGAGGCGGGGATCGACTTCGAGGTCGTGCCCGGCGTCACGGCCGCCGTCGCGGCACCCGCCTGCGCCGGCATCCCCGTGACGCATCGCCACGTGGCAAGCGGCGTTGCCTTCGTCACGGGCCACGAGGCCGACGACAAGGTCGACCCGGCCCTCGACTGGGACGCCCTCGCCCGCTGGCCGGGAACGCTCGTATTCTACATGGGCGTCAGGAACCTGGCGGCCATCTCCGAGAACCTCATCGCCCACGGCCGCAGCGCCGAGACACCGGCCGCCGCCGTCCGCTGGGGCGCCACACCGCGGCAGAAGACCATCACGGGTACGCTCGCGACGCTGCCGCAGACGGCCGGGGAGGCGGGGCTGGAGCCGCCCGCCATCATTGTCGTCGGCGACGTGGTGAGGCTGCGCGATCGTCTGCAATGGTTCGAGCGGCGGCCGCTGTTCGGCCGGCGGATCGTGGTGACGCGAGCGCGGGCCCAGGCGTCGGAACTGACGAAGCGGCTCGATGCCCTGGGCGCCGAGACGATTGAATCGCCCGCCATCCGCATCGAGCCGCCCGACGATCCGGCCCCGCTCCAGACGGCCGCACGCCACGCCGCATCCTTCGACTGGATCGTCTTCACAAGCGTCAACGGCGTGGCGGCCTATTTCGAGGCGCTGGCCGACGCCGGACTCGATGCCCGCGCGCTCGCGTCCGCGCGCATCGCAACCATCGGCCCGGCGACGGCCGAGCGGCTGGCGCGGTTCGGCCTCAGGCCGGACCTTCAGCCCGAGACGTTCACGGGGGCAGCCGTCGCCGAGGCGCTCGCGGCGACCGGCAACCCGGCCGGCCTGCGCATCCTCCTGCCGCGCGCCGACATCGCGCCGAAGGAACTGCCCGGGACACTGGCCGCACAAGGCGCCGAAGTCCACGAGGTCGTCGCCTACCGGACGGCGCCCGACACGGCGAGTTGCGGCGTGGTGGCCGAGGCGCTCGAAGCGGATGAGATCGACTGGCTGACGTTCACGAGTTCCTCAACGGTCGGGAACTTCGTCGGCGCCGTCGGGAAAGACCGCGTGTGCGCGTCGCGTGCGCGCATCGCCAGCATCGGGCCGACGACGTCCGCAACGCTTCGCGAGGCCGGCCTGGAACCGACCGTCGAGGCCGACCCGCACACCATTCCTGGCCTGGTGGATGCCATCGTGTCGTGCGAGACGGGGGCGTAGCGCGGCGTCGGCGGGCGGGTTCGCGCCGGTGTTCTGTTGATAGCATGGACAACCTCGACAAGCAAATCCTGACGGCGATCCAATCGGACCTGCCCGTAACGGAGCATCCGTTTGACGCCGTGGCCGCGCGGCTGGGCATCGGAGCCGCCGACGTCATCGATCGGGTCGGCCGCCTGCTGGCCGGCGGCGTGATCCGGCGTGTGGGTCCGGTGTTCGATTCGCGGCGTCTGGGATACGTCTCGACGCTCGTCGCTGTCAAGGTCCCCGCGGATCGCCTCGACGAGGTGGCAGAGACGGTCAACCGGCTGCCCGGGGTCACACACAACTACGCGCGCCGCGCGGCGTACAACCTCTGGTTCACGCTGACCGAGGCGTCGCAGGGCGCCCTGGACGGGACGCTCGAGCGGCTGCGCTCTGAAACCGGCATCTCCGAGTTCCACAGCCTCCCCGCCCTGACGGTTTACAAGATTCGCGTCCATTTCGACCTGACGGACGGCGAGCCGGAGCGCGGGGAGGAGCGCGGCGGGTCAGGAGACCCGCCGCGCAACAATGGAGACCCGCCGCGCAACAATTCTGAGCGACCGGCACGGGCTCTGCCGCTCACCGACGAGCAGAAGGAGTTCGTCCGGCTGATTCAGGAGGGCCTTCGGCCGCAGCGCGATCCCTTCGCCACGATTGCCGAGCGTCTGGGATGGCCGGAGGCCAAGGTCGTCGCACAGATTCGCGAGTGGGTCGATACGGGCATCATCCGGCGCTTTGGGGCTGTCGTACAGCACCGCGAGTTGGGTTACCGCGCAGGCGGGATGGCCGTCTTTCGCGTGCCGCCCGAGAAGGTAGACGCGGCCGGGGAGACCCTGGCGAAGCACCCGGAGGTGAGCCACTGCTACCGTCGGCCGCCGCTTCCCGATTTCCCGTACAACCTGTTCGCCATGACGCACGGCCGTTCGGAAGACGAGGTCGGCCGGACGGTCGCACGCATGGCCGACGACGCGGGACTCAGGCATTACGAAGTGCTGTTCTCCGAGCGGGAGTTCAAGAAGACGTCGATGCGGTATTTCACCTGAGCGGCGGGCCGAATCGCCGTAACGCGCCGGAAAGTCGTTGGCGCCACGCCGCCGTCTTACCCATCGGCCGGAGCGAAAACCGGCGAGGCGTCGATCTCCACCGGCTCCAGGTATTCCCAGCGGAACTCCAGTTTGAGGGGCTTGCCTTTGCATGGGACGACGGTCTGCCGGCCCGGGGCCAGCGTCTTCGCGAGGGTGATGGTGCCCTCGTAGCGTGCCTGCCCCTTGGCGCGCGGCTCCGGCCACCGGAGTGTGGCTTCGAGGCTTTTGAGCGGCCAGCGAGACGCGTTCTTGACGATGACCTGGCAAGACTGCGTCTTGTTCACCGCGCCTCGCGACTGGCCGATCCGGATTGGCAGAATGCGCCCCAGTAAGGCCTGCTTGATGGATTTCGGAAACGTCTGCATGAGCGCCTTCCCGCGCAGAGCCGGCAGGTCCCTGCTGTTGAAACTCTTCGGCAACGGGTAATGGTGTACCACCGCGTAGGGGGCGGCCCACTGCTCCACGTTCACGTAACGGGAGTCTTTCCACTGCGCGAGACGGAACTTGTAGACGCCCTTCTCTTGCGTCACGAGGAACCGTGAGAAGTAGTCCCTGTCCGCCAAAAGGGTCTCTTTGACCGCTTGGTTGGCGGTCTTGAGACTGGCTGCGTGCTCGATGAAAAGCCGGAACCGCGCCGCACCGTCCTTCGGCACACTGACTTCGAGTGGCGCATTGCGCGACACCAGACCACTCAGGCACCGCCTGGCGTAGTCCGTCAGACTCCGCTGGACCATCTGGGTATGCTGCGGGCTGACCCGCACGGCCGTTCGGGCAAAAATGTCGAGTTCCGGCGCCGGCTCCGCGCCGTGCACCATCAACGGCGCCGATCCGCACAGCAGCGCAAGAACAGCGGTACCCGGCAGACCCAATCTGATAGAAGCGCGCATGGCATGTCCCCCTTTAACCTGGTGCTCTGTCACTGCTCATTTGCAGGCTGCCACTGGCTGCTTGTCAGCCAGTGTTTGGCGAGCAGGAGGAAGGCACTGGCGGACAAGCCGCCAGTGGCACCCACCGTTTCACGTGGGACAGAACACTGGACCCTGCTCCCCTCGCATCCTGCTATTGCTTTGCGTCTGGTTCCTCCTCCGCTTTCACTCCGCTGGCTTCGAGCGCTTTGGCGGCGGCCGCGCGAACCGGCTCGCACTTGTCCTTCAACGCATCGCGCAGGCGGCTGAGGACCGCCTGCTCGGTCACCTTGATCTTCTGAAGGACGCACGCAGCACCGAGACGGATGCCGGGATTGTCGTGCACGAGAGCGTCGGAGAGGAGCGGGACGGCCGGCCGGCCGATCTTCTCGAGCAGGACTCGGACGCCCTGCGGGACGTCGGCTTCGCCTTTCGGCGCATCGCGGGCCAGGAGTTCGATCAGTGCCGCGACGGTCGCTTTCATTTCGACGGAAGTCAACCAGCCCAGTGAGCGTTCCACGACTCGGGCGGCCGCGGAGCGCGTTGCCGCGTCCTTCATCGCCTCAACGTGGCGCCGGATCCACAACGGCCCCCGGTTCGGGTCGAACGTGGGCAGGGCCGCGATCTCCATGGGCGCGGTCAACTCATAGTGATACGTGGCGCCCGCGACCGTGCCCTTCCCTCTGAGCGTCGTCTTTTCTCCGGGCATCAGCGATCCGCTGTAGTTGAGTTCCGCATGATAGCGGCAGGCCTCTCTGCCCTGCTGCTGCGGCCACATGACGACGATCTTCAACGTTTTGAGCGGCCAAAGGGACTCGTTCGCGACAGCGACGATGATGTTCTGCGTGCCGCCGGGCCCGCCGAACGTGCGCACGACCTTGATGGGCAGAATGTGGTCCAGGATCCCGCCCTTCACGGCTTTGGGATACGCCCGCATGAGAGCCACTTTGCGCCACTTGGGCATGTCCTTGCGGCCCGTGCCCGCCGGGATCACCGTGTAGTGTGCCGTCGAGAAATTGCTCGTCCACTTGTCAACGCTCTCGTAAGCCTTGCCGGTCCACTTCGTCAGGTTGAACTGGAATCGCCCCTTCTGTTGGGTCGCCAGATAATGGGCCGAATGGTCGTCCCGGTCGACCGGCCTGCCGATCTGCGGCGCGCTCGCCACCAGGATCGATCCCGCATGAACGACGGTGAACCGATAGTAGGCCGCACCGTCTTCCGGCTGCGCCGGCGCGCCGTCCCGGCGCCGGGCCGCCAGACCTCCCAAGCATTGGCGAGTGTACATGCCCAGCATCGACTGGTACATCTTGGTGTGCTCCGGCGCGATCCGCACGTTGGTCTTGATGACGACGTCCACTTCGGCGTTCGGCTTTTCCCCCTGCGCAGCCGCCGCAACCGGCAGGGCAAGAGCCGTAAGGACCAGCGCCATCCGCCATCCGAGACTGCCCATGCGCCCCGCTCCTTCGCCGGATCTCCAAATCGCCGGACGGCGATTCCCACTACTTTCCTTCCGCCGCGTCGAACCCGCCCGGGACAAACGTCGGCGTCGCCGTAATCTGCGCAGGCAAGTGGTAGTCCCACGCCAACGGGGACGGGGACGGCGCGGCTGTGCCCTTCAGTTCGATCTTCCTGGCCGGTGCGAGCAGCCCCTCGTACTGCGGTTCGGCGCGGTAACGGCGCCGGTTCTCGCCGGCCTGCTCGCACCAGATTACCTCGACCGCCAGTTTCCAGAGCCCCCACCTGGACCGGTTCTCGACCGTGACGGTGCAGGCCTTCGGCTTGCCCGGGTCGCCCGACGTCCGGGCCAGTTGGATGGGCAGAATGCGATCCAGGATACCCCGGGAGACGGCGTCGGGCATCGCCGTCAAGAGGGCCTCGTTGCGGAGGTAGGCCATGTCCTCGGTCGTCACGTTGGCGGGGATCGGCAGGACGTGTGACGTGGCGAACTCGCTCGACCACTGGTCCAGCGTCGGGTACCTCGCCCCCGTCCACTTGGCCAGGCGGAAGATGAATTTCCCTTTCTGCCGGGCCAACAGTTTCCGGACGCCGGCCGGTGCGGGGCCCACGGTTTTCGCCGGCGACGCATTCTGCTCGACCTCGACCGTCCCCTGATGCCGGATGAAGAGCCGGTAGCGGGCGGCACCATCTCCGGGCGGCGTTGCGGCGTCGCGCATCCGCGGGGAGACGAGACCGCCCAGGGCGCCCCTCGCCAGTTCGAGCATGGTCTTGAGGTACGCCTTGCGATGCTCGGCCGTTTCGCGGAGGTTGGTCTCGATGGCGACGTCGAGTTCGGCCATCGGTGCTCCAGCGGGCGGCGCTGCGAGAGCCCCCGTCCAGGCGCCCGCCAGAAGCGGGAGGAGAACAACCGCCGCCGTGATCTCGCGCTTCATGCCCGACCTCTTTCGCAATGCCGATGGGACATCACGGGTGTGGCAACGATTCCCGGCAGGGCCGTTGTGCCCAGGGGTGGGCGGGCCTGTCATTTCGACCGAGGTCGCCTTGGCGACCGAGCGGAGAAATCTCGCCGTCCGAAACAGCCAGCGGCGAGACCCCTCGACTCGCTTCGCTCGCTCGGGGTGACAGAGGCCATTGCCGGCCCGCCAAAAAAACTTGCCACACCCGACATCACGGGTCACCATAGTTGCCGTACCAGCCGGCGTCAAGCAGCAAGGCGGCCTCATCGGCGGAAAGGGACGGTGGCGCGACGGCCTGCACCCAAGGCCGCCGGCGCGCACGGGGGAGAGGGAGTACGTCACACAACCTCGATGTCCTTGGAACCTTCCCAAGTGCCGTGGAGGTTGCAGACGTTGAGCGCGCGCAGCGGCCCCAGATTCTTGCCGAGTCGAACGCGTGCCCTCAGGACCGGCCACGTCGTACCGGTCGCCAGGGACAGACGCGCGAGATACTTATCGCCCGCGTACAGGTCGATGAACCGGATGAAATGGGCCTGCTCGTTGGGGTGTGCCATGAGTTTGCCCACCTCCACCGCCACGTCAAACCACTCGCCCGCCTCGACCCGGTCGGGCGCGGTGATGATGGGCAGGTGCTTCTTCTCCAGGTCGGTCAGGTTGCAGGGGTCCAGTGGCTTGTTCACGCCCGCGAGCAAGTCCTGGCTTGCCAAAACCATCTGCCGTCTCCTTCCTGGCCGCAGCGTTCCCGGCCCGCGTGCGGCGGCGGGTCGAGGCGCCGGTCCCCCTAGGCGGCTTCCCACCTGTAGAAGTCTTTAATGATGGGGACGGCCGCCTCGACGCCGACTCGCGTCGCGCCGGCGTCGAGCATGTCGCGAAACTGCTTGAACCGCGTGATGCCGCCGGCCGCCTCAATCTCAACCGGCAGCCCCAGAGCCCGCTTCAGCAACTGAACGTCGTGCAGCCTCACGCCGCCTTTGCCGAAGCCGGTATGGGTCTTGATGACGTCGGCGCCGGCGTCCAGCGCGAGGTTCGCCGCGCGGATCTTCTCGGCGTCGTTCAGGTAGCAGCACTCCAGCGTGGCCTTGAGGACCAGGCCGGTGGCCAGTCTCCGGACGGCCGCCACCTCTTTCTGGACGTCGGCGTATCGGCCGCTTTTCATGGCCACCAGGTTGATGGCCATGTCGATCTCGCCGGCCCCGGCCTCGATCGACGTGCTCGCCTCGTCACACTTGGCGCGCAACCCCGAATAGCCAAGCGGGATTCCCACCGTGCCGCAGATCGCGACGCCCGTCCCGCGCAGCAGCCGCACTCCGTACGACATCGCATACGGGGGCAGACAGACGGACGCGAACTTGTACTCGACCGCGTCGCGACAGGCCTGCTCGATGTCCTGGAACGTCTGGTCCGGCGCCAGCACCAGGTGGTCAATCGCCTTGACCACCGCTCCGACCGTCAGGTCGGCCACAGCGTGTCGTGAAGGCATGATGTGCTCCCCTGCTATGATGCTGCAACGTGTTCGGATCGAACGCCTCTGACGCCACCGGGGCGTTGCCCCCCGCCCATGCATCCGAAGGCGCCCGCTCCTCACACTAAGTAAAGCGTCTTCGCTTGCGACGGACAATCCGGGACGCACCGGTTTCGGGTATCGTGGAACGTGCCCAAATTTGCGTCGGGGGAAACCCCGATAGCGGGCGGGCACGAAGACCGGCCGAGCCCGTCACGACGTGATCCGGGGCCCCGCCTGGCAGGTGGCAGGCCGGATGGCGCGGGAGACGCGCCGCGGAAGGTACACGCACGCGTACGTGTTTAGCGTGTCATTCCGAGCGAGCGAAGCCTGCCCGCCGCAGGAGGGCGAGTCGAGAAATCTCGCCGTTCTCCGTGTCCGGACGACGAGATTTCTCCGCTCGCCCTCGCCTTTGGCGAGGGCTCGGTCGAAATGACATCGCTTCGAGAGCACGCTAAACAGGCACCCTCCACTAAACCGCAAACACGGAGCAACTAAGTATACGGGAAGCCGAGCAGATTTTGAACCCCTATCCGCCTCCCACGGACCTGCAAAATCTCGTGCTTGCTCTTTGTCCCGGGCGTACAATACAGGGTACGTGTTTAGCGTGTCATTCCGAGCGAGCGAAGCGAGTCGAGGAATCTC
>CAYVAM010000022.1:0-34691 GCA_964449275.1 uncultured Anaerolineales bacterium | reverse complement strand
CGGCGGGCAAACCGCTTTGGCTCCGGCATCCAAGACGTTGGTGCATACTGGCGCGAGAAACGTTGACGGGAGCCGGGGCGGGGCGATAATCGGGTGATCGCCTATATGAAAGGTCCCTCCGGATGAACTTGCTGCGGTTTCGCCCGCTGCGGAATCTGCTGAAGTCGTGGTGGTTTCCGCTGGCGGCCCAGGTCGTACTGCTGGCGGTGTTTGCGTTGATTATCTGGCGCGGCCTCGGCGTCCATGCGCCGGACGCCGCCTTCGCCAAGGTGGTGCGGAACACGAACCTGGCGAATATGCTGGTGTGGGCGTTCTGGTGGCCGCTGGTCATCGGCGGCGCGGTGCTCTTCGGCCGGGTCTGGTGCACGGTGTGCCCGATGGAACTGGTGACGTCGCTGGCCGCCCGAATCGGGTTGAAGCGCAAGGCCACGCCCTTCATGAGAAGCGGCTGGGTGATCACGATCTTCTATCTCCTCGTTGTGCTGGTGGGCGTGCATACGTTGGCGATCCATCGGGTGCCTCACCGGATGGCGGTGTACATGCTTGTGCTGCTGGCGGCGGCGGCGGTGGTGGGACTGGTGTTCGAGAAGCGGGCGTTCTGTTCGTATGTCTGCCCGGTGGGCCATCTGCTCGGCCTGTACTCCCACTGTTCCGTGCTGGAATGGCGTGCGGCCGACGAGTCGGTGTGCGACGAATGCAAAACGAAGGACTGCGTGGCGAAGAAGAAGCGTTACGACCTCCTCGGCCACTCGTGCACCAGCGACCTGTATCCGCCGAAGATCGCGACGAACCGCGACTGTCTGCTCTGCACGCATTGTCTGAAGGTGTGCCCGAACGACAACCTGCGGCTGTCGGTGCGCCGACCGTTCGCCGATTTCTTCCGGCCGCTCCGTCTGACGGCCGCGCAGGTCGGGTTCATCATGATCGTCTGCGCCTTCGTCATCTATGAGGACCTGTCGGAATGGGCCCCGTCGAAGGCCGTCGTGAAATGGGCGCCGAATCAAGTCGTCGCGGCCCTGGGCCTGACGGGACCGGCGGCGGGTTTCGCCGGCGCGGTGGTGATGTTTGTCGTCTTCCCGGTCGCCCTGTTCCTGGTGGTGACCGTCCTGGCCAGGCTTCTCGGGCGGACGCCGCCGGGCGAGTCGGCCAAAGCCTTTGCCTTGATGTTGGTCCCGACCATGGCGGGCGCTCACTTCATCAAGACCATCCTCAAGATGACCCCGCGCCTTCCGTACTTGAAGGGGGCCCTGGCCGACTCGAGAGGCGTCGAGACGGCCAACCGCATCATCGCGGGGACGCTTGTGGTCGATAAGTCGCTGCCGGCGGCGCTTCAGCCCGCCATCACGGTCATCGTGGTCGTCGTGCTCGTGGCCGTGTTGGCGGTGATCCTGGCGATGTTCCGCAGACAGGCGTCCATTGCCCGCCTGCCGATTGGCCCGCGCGCGACCCTGCTGGTGGCAGCAGTGGCCTATTGGGCCATCTTCGCGGTTACCATGTACCTGTGGCGGCTGTGACGGATCTTCTGGAGACGCAACACAGAGTGCGGATCGCCCAACGGACAGCCCGTCCGTGGTGATGGGGGCACGCGCTCGGCGGTTATGGGACATGTCTTGGAGATACGTCCTGGCGATGTAATGTCAAGGGCGGGATCAAAGGCTCGTGCCCTGAAACGCAAACGCGGTGGGTCAGGAGACCCACCGCGCGAAAGGCCAAAACTAAAATCCTACGAAAAAAGCGGGGCGGCGCCTGAGGGGGGACACAGGCAACCGCCCACGTCGTTGGGAAGATTTCCCAACAGCGGGGCAGTATCCGGTTGGGGGCCGTGAAAGTCAAGGACGAAACGCGCCACCGCCGGCCGAAGCCTGACGCCGCCGCCATCGTCGGGTCCGGCCGGATACGCGCTCCTCGGCCGGATACGTACCCTCACCGGCCGCCGGCCGTGACCTCGATACCGCTGATGATCGGGGCGGTTGACGCCGTGACTTCCCCCGCCTTGGGCGCCAATTCCACCGCGAGCGCCCCGGTGGCGGCGATGCCGTCGAACTGCTTGACCACGGCGCGGCCCCTGCCGCCGGCGGCCTTGACCACGTCGAAGTCCTTCAGGACCACCTTCCCCTGGAGTTTCACGTCGAAGACGCGCTCGCCGGGCCCCCTGTCCTCGAGTTCGGCGAAGTGAAGCCGGACGGAAAGGGTCTTCGGTGCGGCCCTGTCCTCGGGAACCACGATGATGCGTTCGAATCCGCGGCGCATGAGCGGAGGCCGACGCAGCGGCCCGCGGCTTTCGAGGTCGATCATCAGGTCCGTGCGGCCCAGGCCCGCGTCCGTCAGGGTCTTCCAGGGAACGGCCAGTTCGACGATGAGGGCCTTGGCGTCGGCCCGCGCGGCGCTCGTCCAGGCGCCGGCGTGGTCGGCGTCTTCGCCGCCCGCGCCGAGAGGCGGCAGGTCCGTCGGAAGCGGATGCGGCGGGACGGCGCCGTACAGCCCGTCCCTGCCCCTTTTCTTGCCCCGTTTGAACGCGATCGGTTCGCTCGGTTTGGCCGCCAGGCGGAACCGCTGGTACGCGAACGGGTCCTTTCTGGGGTCGCCGGCCTGGTGCCAGAGGGCTCGGAACCGGTGCCGGTCGCCCTTGGCGTCGTCGTCGGTGGCGAGGAGTTGCATGGCGACCTCGCCTCCGGCGCGGGGAGCGACCTTCAGGTTCGTCCAGGGCAGCAGGGCTTCCAGGACGTACCCGTCCGGCGTTTTGCTCGCTGCGACCTCGGCGGCCAGGTTCCCGCCCGTCTTTGTTTTTCCATAGTGCGAAAGATGGCATCGCCCCTCGTGCTTCGGGGCCGAGCCCGGCGTGAGGACGCACCGGTAGCCCTCGCGGGCGCCGAGTTTCGGCGCCAGAAAGACCTCGACCGAGTCGCCCAGCGTCAGCGCGGACGTGTCCTCCCATTCGTGGACCACGTTGTCCTTGACCTGCACCAGCAGCAGCAGGCCTCGATCGTTCCAGGCGATCCTGAAAGATGGGTCGAAGTCGTTCGCTGCGCGCAGTTTGCCGTGCGGCCCGGGAAGCGACACCACCTTCAGGCCCTCCTCACCCCAATCGCCGGTCTTGCCGTCGATCTCGGCGTCGAGACGGGGAATGTCGCACACGGGCAGACGCGGCGTGGCGTACGTCCACAGCGCATCGTAGCGGGCGCCCGACGCCGAGACGCCCAGGTGCAGGCACCGGTCGGCGGCGGTCCTGGCGTCGCGGGGGATGTTGCTCAGGTACACCTCGAACGAGTCGTCGCGCCACACCTGGGCGTCGCTGCCCTTGGCCGCGGCCTTCCAGCGGACGGGCTTCCCTTTCGGGTCGGCAGCCGCCGGTCTCTTATAGGCCAGGTAGAGGTTCTCGCCGTCGTGCCGGAGGGTGACGGAGGCCTTTCCCCCGGCGAGTGCCACGGTCTTGTAGCCGTCCCAGCACGGGTCGGCCGCCTTGCCGTCCACGGTCGGGGCGGCCTTTGCCGGCCATGCCGTGACGCCGCGGTCGAAGATCTCGAGGTCCAGTTCCGCCCGCCTCAGTCCCTTCAGGCCGCTGGTGTAGATCCACGGCCGGTCCGTCCCGGCGACAGGCACGCGGTCGGCATTGCGGCGATACGGGCCGAAACCCTCGTCGAAGGTGAACCGGAACGGCTCGGCCAGCGCCGACCGGCGGGTGTGTGTCGCGGGACGGGGCAGGGCGAGCCAGATCGTCTTGGTCTGGTCGCGCCGGTCGCCGGTCGCGCCGAGGTTGAAGGCGGCCCGTGTCACGGTCGTCGTGGGCAGCCGGTCGTAGAAGATGGACCAGTTCCGCTCCTTCTTAGTGGGCGCGAGCGCCACGGTCGTCCGAAAACTGTAGGAGCAGGTGCAGCCGGCGTCGGCCGGCGGCGCGAACACCAGGCCGCTCGCGGCAATCGCGTTGACGTAGCACCCGGCTCGGACGCCGCCGAAGTTGAACACCCCGCCGTCGCCCGCCAGGTCGTACATCCCCAGCGTGCCGGACCGGAACATCAGGAGGTTCGGCCCGGCCGAAATGGCGCCGCACCCGTACGACCGGCGGAACTCCCACGGCGTCTGGCCGCCCGTGAACGGATTTGTCCGCTGCCGCGGATAGCCCGTCCGCAGATCGTAGGCGGCCGGCTCGGTGTAGACCGTCTCGCGGGCAATGACGGGGAACCGGCGTATCTTCGCCGGGCGGACGTACAGCAGTTTGCCGTCGGCGGCCGCGTACCCCGTCATGCCGGTGGACCCGCTGGCCAGCAGCACGCCCTTCGACAACCAGAGGGCCGTGCGGCCGCTGATGCCCTCGTCGGTCTGCCAGACGGTCTTGCCCGTGTCGGCGTCGAGTGCGAGGAGCGTCCAGACGACCGGCACCTTCCGGCCGCGCCGCTTCGCCCGGTCGATCTCGCCGGGAGTGCTGCGGTCGATCACGTAAACCCGGCGCTCGTCGAGGGAAAGCGAGTTGTTGTCCACGATGCCCTTGGCGGTGTAGGTCCAGCGCGGTTTGCCGTCCTTGCCGAGGAGGAAGACGCACTTGGCGTCGGTACGGCCGCCCATGCTTCCGAGGATCCGGTCGTGGCCGACGGCCAGGTAACTCCAGGCGAGTTTCTCGGCTTCGGGCTTCGGGATAGCGGCCGGCGGGGCGGGAAGGTGGTACGTCTGCACGGTCTTGCCGGTGGCGGCGTCGAGGCGAAGGCACGTCTTGCCCTGGACGAGGTAGACGCTGTTGGAGTCGGCGGCGGCGCTGCTGCCTCGGCTTCGTATCGGCCACCATCCCACGGTGGGGAGGTCGCGGCGCCACAGTTGGCGGCCGTTGTAGGCGTCGACCGCCATGAGGCTGCGCTGTCCGATGACGAACATCCGGCCATTGACGCACAGCGGCGCGGGGCCGGCCCAGTGCCGCACCACCAGCCGCTCCGGCCCCGGCTCGCCGAACCAGAGCAGCCTCACCGGCAGGCGGACACGCTGGTCGTCGGAGCAGCCCGTTCGGGCCGCGCTCGCGTACTGGTGGGTCCAGTCGCCGGCGCCGGGCAGGGGGCTTCGCACGACCTGCACGGCGGCCTTCGTCGCCTTGATCTCATCGTGCGGCACCTTGCCGCCTTTGAGCCAGCGCTCGACGGCGTTTCGCGACGCTCCGTCGTCCGCTGCAACCGGGATACGCGCCCGGCCGCCGCAGGGGCGCAGCACGCGGTAGAGTTGCTCGGCCGACCATTTGCTCGGTTCTTTCGGCGCATCGCCCATCACGATCAGGTCGGCCAAGTAGTCGGGATACCCCAGCGAGGCCGGCGTTCCGTGGTGGACCGTCACGCGCACGCCGTAGAGGTGTGCGGCGTCGAGGGCCCGGCGTGCTGCTGCGGCTTTCTTCGCGTCGGGCTCGGCGCAGGTGATGACGAGTTCCGACTGCTTTGCCAGGTGATAGAGGAGCCGTCCGTCGCCGGCGCCGAGGACGACGCAGTAACCGGCCTTCTTGCCCGTTTCGTCGATGATGTTTCGAGCCGTGCGGGCGGCCGCCAATTCACGCTCGTCCACGGCAGAAGGCGGCGGGCCCGATTTCGCGGAGATGACGGGCGGCTGGGCCACGGCCTTCGCACCGTAGCAGTAGATGCGGCCTTCCGTCGTGCCGGCGAGGAGCCGCCCGTCGGCGGCGGCGAGGCTGCGCGCCTGGCCTTTCACTTCGTCTTTCCAGAGGACGCGGCCGGTGTCGGCGGCGATGGCTGTCACCGTGCCCTTGCCTCCGACGACGAGCGTGCGGGCGGCCATGATGAGGGCGTACGCGCGGCCGTGAGGCGTTTCCCACCTGGTGCAGTCGGCGGCCTTCGCGCCGCCCAGCCAGGCGTTCAAGTCGTAGGCGGTGACCTTGCCGCCGCCCGATGCGTAGAGCGTGTTGCCGCCGACCACCGCATCGAGTTTGCCGGTGAACTCGCGTTTCTCTTTGCCGGTGGCCGCATCGAAGACGACGATTCCGTCGTTCTTGTCCGGGGCATACTCTCCGAGTTGGACGTCGATGTCGGGGCCGATGTGGCTGCGCCAGGCGAAGAGCCGCCCGTCGGCCAGGAAGTTCCAGCAGCCTCCCCATCGGTTGCCCCAACTGGTGGGAGCGCCGCGGTAGTAGAGCAGTTTGCCGGTCTGGCGGTCGTAAGCGGCGGGCACGTTGCGGCCGGTGGGGACGAAGATCTGCCCGTCGTGCCCCAACACGTAGCCCTGGGGGGCGACCCCCGTCATTGAGAAGGAGCCGGGGTGCGGCTGCCTGACGTAACTGGTTCCGCTGGTGGCGTTTTCCCAGAGGACGGTCCCGTCTTCGGCGCGGAGGGCGTACACGTACACGCCTTCCGAAGGCCACATGCCGGCGGCGACGTACACGACGCCGCCTTCCACACCGACGCCTGCCCGCAGCGGCCAGCGGGACATCAGTTGCCCGTTGCCCATGATCTTCTCTTGCCGCGGCGCGCCGTAGAAACGCCATAGGAGTTTCCCGTCCGCGGCCGACAGGCAATAGAGGCGGCCGTCGTCGGAGGCGACGAAGACGCGGTCCCCTTCAATCGTGGGGGCGAAGCGGACCGGACCTTCCGTGAAGAAACTCCACCGCTCGCGGCCGGTGCCGAGGTCGATGGCGTACACTTTGTGGTCCGCCGACGAGCCGAAGTACGCCAGGCCCTTCGCCACCGTCACGTCGTAGGCGTAGTCGAACGCCACGCGGTTGAGTTCCCTGCCGGGCTCGGGCCACGCCGGCCTTGGCGCATGGGCGGCGGCGTGGACCCATTGCCGGTGAAGCGGCGCCGCGAGCGCCTCGGACGTGACACCGCTTCGGGCCAGGTCGTGCCGATAGGCGGGCCAATCCGCTGCTCCGATGCGGCCCGCCGACGCGAGGCCGGCGCACAGGACGGTAACCGTTGCGAGAAACTTCGTGCTATGGTTCATCGTGTATTCCCGGACTAAGCCCTATCGGGTGAGTCTTGGCAACTTCGAGCGCGGCGGCCGTCTTCCGTCGGGCAGAGTATACGCCATGCGGCTGCTCTTTGCCAAGCGCCTCGTGGGGTCGAGGACACGCTTACGTGGGCCGGGCTTCTCGCGGGTGCCACTGGCACCCAAGCTGTCAGTGGCACACAAACCGCCAGTGTGCTGATCCGATGGGCACTGGCGGACAAGCCGCCAGTGGCACCCAAGCGCGCCTGCACCGTTTGCCTTCACTTTTTGGAACGGCGCGATACAAAAGCGGGCCGGCGCGGGTTTAACGTCTTGCTGCGGGGCAAGACCGGCCTGATGGTGGTGGCCTCCGGGAAAGGAAGAACGCATTGCACGGTTCGGTCAAGTTGTCAGCGCTGTTGTGGCTTGCTTTTCTGGTTCTCGCTCCGGTTGCGGCGAGCGGCGCGCGGGCCCCGAAAGACGCTCGGGTCCCCTCGACCGGTGACATCGAGAAGGTCGTGGAGTTGGCTCGAAACACGCTCGCCCTGGTTGAGCGAAGCGCCCCGCGTCCGAAACTGGCCGCCGAACTCCAGACGCTCCAGAAGCGCTTCCCGCAAGGGGGCAAACTGAACGACGGCCGGCGCAAAACGCTGTACGCCGCAGTCCGCTCGCTTCGGCGGCGGATCATCCTGTCGCACCCGGCGCTCGACTTCGACAAACTCCTCATCAACAAACGCAGCGCCAACCTGCCCGGGCACATGTGCGATCAGTACCTCGGCCGCCACAGCCGGCCGGGCGCCGGCCTGGCGGTGCTGGAATCGTGGAAGGACAAGCCCCGGGTCAGGCTCCTGCTGGCAGGCAAACTGCCGACGGGGGCGGTGCAGCACCCCGACCTCTCGTTCGACGCCAAGCGGGTCCTCTTTGCCTTCTGCGACGATTCCGGGAAGGGCGACAACAAGCGTCGCAGCCACCTCATCTACGAGGTGACCATCGACGGCGGCAAGGTGCGCCAGGTGACCGGCACGGCGCGCGACCCCTTTGCCGGCGCCAAGGGCCGCCAGACCGTCCTGATCGAGGACTTCGATCCGTGCTACTTGCCGGACGGCGGATTCGCGTTCATCTCCACGCGCAGCCAGCAGTTCGGACGCTGTCACGGCAGCCGCTACGTGCCGTCGTACATCCTGTACCGCGCCGACGCCGACGGCTCGAATATCGAGCAGATTTCGTTCAACGAGGCGAACGAGTGGGACCCCAGCGTCCTGGACGACGGGCGTATCATCTATACGCGGTGGGACTACATCAACCGCCACGACACCAACTTCCAGAGCGTCTGGGTGACCCACCCCGACGGCACCGGAACCGCGCACTACTACGGCAACTACTCGGTGGGCCCGTGCATGATCGCCGAGGCTGCGGCAATCCCCGGCTCGCGCAAGGTCGTGGCCACCGCTACCGACCACCACGGCCACACCGCCGGGTCGATCATCGTCATCGACCCCGCCAGAGGGCAGGACGGCGGTGCGCCGCTGCTGTGTGTGACGCCGGAGATCGGGTTCCCCGAACGCGGTGCGCCCAAGGGCACGATGTATACGCCCCGGCCGCTGCCGGCGGACATCGGGCCGTCGCGGCGCAACCGCCGCCGCCGATGCGCCACGCCGCACGCCCTCAGCGAGGACCTGTTCCTGGTGGCCTACCCGCACGAGTCGCGCTGTGCCATCTACCTGATCGACACGGTGGGCGGCCGCGAACTCATCTACTACGATCCGGAGATCTCCTGTTTTTCGCCGATCGCGGTCCGGCCCCGCCCGGTGCCCCCGATCCCTATTTCCACGGTAGCCGGCAGAGAGACGGAGAAGACCGGCCGGTTCTACGTCCGAGACGTGTACCAGAGCACGCAGCCCATCGAGCGCGGCAGCATCAAGCGGCTGCGCGTGTCGGCGATCATCAGCCAGCCGACCCGGTCCAAGCCGATCCTCAGCCACGTCAACAACGAGATCATCAAGCGTATCCTCGGGACGGCACCGGTTGAGGCCGACGGCTCGGTGGCCTTCGAGGCCCCCGCCGACACGCCCCTGCAGTTCCAGTTGCTCGATTCGGACGGCATGGCCGTCATGACGATGCGCAGTTTGGTGTACCTGCGGCCGGGGGAGATGAGCGGCTGCGTCGGTTGCCATGAACCGCGGGAGGACACCCCGGTGATGCACGGTCGGGCGAGCGCCTTGAGGTTCCGCAAACTGGAGCCCCCGGCCGGGCCGCGATACGAGGGCGGATTCAGTTTCGTCCGGACCGTCCAGCCGGTCCTCGACCGGTACTGCATCGGCTGCCACGGCCTGGAGAAGACCGAGGCCGGCGTCAACCTGACGGGGGCGTTTCGCGACACCAGTGGCAAAAAACTGCGGTTCACGCTTTCTTACGAATCGATCATGCGGCGCGGCGGCATGGTTAAGATCGCGCAACGGAACCGGGAGACGGCTTACAGCAAGCCGAAGGACTACTTCGCCCATGCCGGCCGCCTGGCCAAGATGCTCCTGGACGGCCATCCCGACAAGGCCGGAAAGCCGAAGGTCCAACTCGACCGGGATAGTTTGCAGCGGATCATCGATTGGCTCGACCTGAACGCCCAGTTCTACGGCGACTATTCGTTCAACCGACTCGAGACGCAGAAGCCGGTGGGGGCCGGCGAGAAGGCGCTGCGTGCGGCCGTGGCCAGACGGTTCGGCACGAAGATCGCCGAGCAACCGTTCGTGGCCCTCGTGAATCTGGCCCTGCCGTCCGAGAGCCGCATCCTCAAGGCCCCCCTCGCCGAGAAGGCCGGCGGTTGGGGACAGTCGTTCCCCCGCGGCGCCTGGGCGGGCACGAACGACATGGCCTACAAGCACATGGCCAAACTGGTCGAGGCGTGCATCCCGGAACTGAAGCGGCACGACATCGCGGGCACGTGCGGCAGCCCGGAAGGCAAGGGGTGCCGCTGCGGGTGCTGCTGGGTCCGCCAAGTCCGTGCCGAGCGGCAGCGGAAGAGCCTGGCCGCCAAGTCCGCCTCTGCCCGCGCCCCGGGTAGTGCTCGGTGACTGCTCATCTGACGCGTGCCACTGGCTGCTTGTCAGCCAGTGTGTGGCGAGCAGCAGGAAGGCACTGGCGGACAAGCCGCCAGTGGCACCCGGCTGTTATGCATCGGATGACGCGTAACGGAGCAGTAGTTTGTAGGGTGGCTGCTTTGCAGCCACGCGGCGCTTCTTCGCACGGCTGCTCACGGGGGATAGCGCGGTGGGCAATCTTGCCCACTGCGTGGCGGCCAAGATTGGCCGCCGCGCTACACCTTCCCTGGAGGAGCGCGAAGTTGACAAAGTAGCCCTACTTTGGTGGAGCCTATCATGCTGAACCGACGCGCGTTTTTCAAGCGCACCGGACGGTTTGCCGCGGGCCTCTCTCTGCTGGCAGGTGCCAGGGGAGTTGCCGGCGCGGACGCCGGGCCGGCGGCCAAGCCAAACATCATCTACATCCTGGCCGACGACCTGGGTTACGGGCACCTCGGCTGCTACGGGCAGAAAGACATCCAGACGCCGCACCTCGACCGCATGGCGGCCGAGGGGATGCGCTTTACCGATCACTACGCCGGTTCCGCCCTCTGCGCCCCGTCGCGATGCGTGCTCATGACGGGCCTGCACACCGGGCACTGTTTTGTGCGCAACAACAAGCCGCTGCCCGTTGAGGGCAACGTGCCGATTCCCGCCGATTCCCAGACCATCGGCAAGGTGCTGAAGGCGGCCGGATACGCCACCGCGTGCATCGGCAAGTGGGGCCTCGGGTATCCGGGGTCCGAGGGCGACCCGACCAACCAGGGGTTCGACCATTTCTTCGGATACAACTGCCAGCGCCAGGCCCACACGTACTACCCGCCGCACCTGTGGCGAAATCGAGAGAAGGTCATCCTCAAGGGCAACGCCGGAAGCCAGAAGAAGGATTACTCCCACGACCTGCTGACGGCCGAGGCCCTCGCCTTTCTTCGCGAGCATCACAAGCGGCCGTTCTTCCTGTACCTGCCGTACACGATTCCCCACGCGGCGTTTCAAGTGCCGGAGCAGGGCATCTACGCCGACCGGCCGTGGACCGAGACGCAGAAGAACATTGCCGCCATGATCTCGCGCATGGACCGCGACATCGGCACGATCCTGGACCTTCTGAAGGAACTCGGCGTCGAGAAGAGGACGCTGGTCATCTTCGCCAGCGACAACGGGTCGGGCGGCGGCGACCTGCACGGCAAGTTCAAAGGCTCCGGCCCATTGCGGGCGCAGAAAGGCAGCCTGTATGAGGGCGGCATCCGCGTGCCGATGATCGCCCGGTGGCCGGGCAAAGTCGCACCGGGCGCCGTCAGCCGACACGCGTCTGCATTCCAGGACATGATGCCCACCTTCGCTGAACTCGCCGGCGCGAGTGTCGGAAAACCGACCGACGGCATCTCCGTCGTGCCGACGCTCCTGGGCCGCGGCGAGCAGCGAGAGCACGCGTACCTCTACTGGGAACTCAGGGCCGCACGCGCCGTCCGGATGGGCAACTGGAAGGCCGTCAAGGCCAAGGCCGGCCTCCAACTGTTCGACCTTCGCGACGACCCGTCGGAGTCAACCGACGTAGCCGCCGGGCATCCCGACGTCGTCAAACGCATCCGCGTAATCCTTGAGGAGGCCCACACCGATTCCCCCTTCGCCACCTGGACGTACAAAGGCCCCGCCCCGGCTGGGCAACCCAAGCCGCAGAAGAAGCGGAAGTCGCGTAAGCCGTGAGTCCCGCCGCGTGAATGCACCTGCCACGGCGCCGCCCCCGCCGTTCGCTACGGCGAGTGGCCATTGGAGAAGGGAATCCGCACTGGTGCTCTGTCGCTGCTGATTTGCGGGGTGCCACTGGCTGCTTGTCAGCCAGTGTGTGGCGAGCAGCAGGAAGGCACTGGCGGACAAGCCGCCAGTGGCACCCACCGTTTCACGTGCGACCGGGCACCAGTGGGGTACGATGTCTGGGGCGCCGGCGACGTCGGGGGGAAATCCCGCTTGCCCCGTCCTTGGCCCTACCTATAATGTGAGTTCTCTTGAGTGGGGGGTCGCCTGGCTCGATGCAAGGAATCGCCACGTGGACGGTCTGACACGGGCACTGGTTGAGGCGGCGATCGAGGTTTTCAACCCGTCGGGGCCGGTCCTGGAGATCGGTTCACGCCAGGTCCAGGGCCTTGCGATGGCGGACCTGCGGCCGCTTTTTCCCGGGGTCGAATACGTTGGCTGTGACATGGAGCAGGGGCCGGGCGTCGATCGCATCGAGCATATCGAAGCGCTGAGTTTTGCCGACGGCTGGGCCGGGACGGTTCTGTGCCTGAACGTGCTGGAGCACGTGTGGCGGTTTCGCGAGGGCGTCTACGAGATCGTCCGGGTGACGGCCCCGGAGGGCCTCGCGCTGGTGACGACGGCGTTCGGTTTCGACATTCACGGGTTTCCCCGGGACTACTGGCGTTTCACGCCGGGTGCGCTGGCTCGGCTTTTCGAGGAATTCGAGGGTGTGCTGTACGGCTGGCAGGGGCACGCGAAGGCGCCGCGTGCGGTCTTTGTGCTCGGGCTGAAAGCCGCCCGCGACGATCTGGAGGACCTGGCTGAGGCCTGGCGGCGCCGCACGCTGGAGCGGTGGGACGAGCAGCCGTCGGCCTGGAAGCGGTTCGGGGCAGGTCTCGGCGGGACGATCTTCGGCAAGCGGTATTTCCGCAACATCCGTCACTGGTGGAATCTGGCGGTGCGCGTGGCACGCGAGGACGGGGACGACTGATGCAACCGGACCTGTCGGTCGTCATCGTGGCGTACAACTGCCGGGATGCCCTGGCGGATTGCCTGGCGTCGCTTCAATCGGACCAGGGCGCTCTCTCGCTGGAAACCATCGTCGTGGACAATGCCAGCCGCGACGGGGCCGCCGAGATGGTGCGCCGGCGTTTCGAGCGGGTCCGCCTGATCGCCAACGCCGCGAACCGCGGCTTTGCCGCCGCCAACAACCAGGGTATCGGCCTGGCCTCGGGCCGGCACATTCTGCTGCTGAATCCGGACACGGTCGTCCACGGCGGCGCGCCGGCGGCGCTGGTCGCCGCGCTGGACGCCGACGAGCGCCTGGGCGTGTGCGGGCCGCAACTCCTGAACGCGGACGGCTCGATTCAGCCGTCGGTGCGGCGGTTTCCGACGTTCGCGGCGCTCCTGCATCAGTACACCCCGCTGCGGGTCCTGGGATTCTTGCGAGGCGCGTACGGGCGGTACAAGATGAAGGACTTCGACTTTCGGACGGCGGCGGACGTGGATGTCGTCATGGGGGCCGCCTTCTGCGTGCCGCGGCGGGTGCTTGATGAGGTCGGCGTGCTGGACGAGCGTTTCTTCGTGTACTTTGAGGAGATGGACTTCTGCCGGCGGGTCCACGACGCGGGGTACCGTGTCCGGTTCGAGCCGGCGGCCAAGGTGACGCACATTGGCGGGGTGTCTGCGGCGACGGCGACGGCCAACCTGTTTTTCTGCCGAAGCCTGTTCTGTTACGTGCGCAAGCATAACGGTTGGCTGAAAGGGTTCGGGATGGAGTTTATCCTGCGGTTCGGGATGTTCTTGCGTGAGGGGCTCCTGTTGATCGGGAGCCTTCTGGCGGCCGGACCGTTGGCGATGGTCGGGCAGACGCGTCGTGCCCGGCGGCGTGTGACGCGGGCGCGGTCGGCGGCACGGTTCGTGTTCTGTGACGGCTGGCGTACCTTTCTGAAGGCCTGACCTCACGGCCCGCGTTTCCAGGGATCATCCATGTCTGAGGGCGGTCCTGCAACAACCGAAGGCTTGCATCTTGAGGAGGTCCCGTGCGACTACTGCGGGGCCACGGAGGCCGACGTTGTTCTGACGGCCGGTGACCGTCTCTGCGGATTGCCCGGGCGCTTTAACGTGGTCGTTTGCCGCACGTGTGGTTTGGCCCGGACGAACCCCAGGCCGACGCTGGATTCTCTGCCCAAGGCGTACACGGAAAACTATGAATGCCATCAGGGCGGTCTCGTCCCCGCCGGGCCGCCGGGCGGTCTCTTGAGGTGGGCCCTTGTCAACTACCGCAACTATCCGCTGGGCCGCAAGGCGCCGGCCATTGTACGCCTGGCGATGATGCCCTGGGCCTGCCTCAGGCTTCGCGGGAGGAAGTACATCGGTTATTTGCCCTACAGGGGCCAAGGGCGGTTGCTCGATTTTGGCTGTGGCATCGGGAGATACGTGGCCAGGATGGCTGCCGCCGGATGGAAGGCGGAAGGCATGGATGTGATCCCCGCGGCGGTGGCGACCGGACGCGAAGCCGGCCTGACGATTCATGAGGGGACCCTTCCCGGCGCCGAGTTGCCTGCGGCTCAGTATGACGTGGTGACGATGTGGCACGTTCTGGAACACGTGCCGAGCCCGATGGCGACGTTGAGAGCGGCGCGAGATCTGCTGCTGCCGTCCGGGCGGCTGGTGGTGGTGTGTCCGCTGTTTGACAGCCTGGCCGCCTCCTGGTTCGGGGCCTCCTGGTTCGGCATGAGGGAACTTCCTCGGCACTTGACGCATTTCTCGCAGAAGACGCTGAGGCGACACCTGGAGGCGGCAGGGCTGGAGGTGGAGCGCACCATACCGATCCGCCGCCCCACGTTCATGCGCCGCAGCCTCGTGTGCCGGGCGGACGATACGGGCAAAGCGTTGTATCGGTACCTGGCGCGGTCGCGTACACTGTCGCGTTTCTTGAGCCACGTGGCGCGGCTTGTCGGGAGAACGGACGAAGTCCTGTTTGAGGCCCGGCGCCCGTGAGCAGGGGCCGCTGGAGGGGAGATTACGGCGCGTCGGTCTCTCGGCGGCGGTCCGACAGTTGTTATCGCGCAAAGAATAAAGGGTGTGACGAGTGAAGGTGCTTCTGATACGGCCGCCTCAGGAGTTCGGCCGCGGCAGCCACGTGGCCGTTCACGCGGATGTCCCGTTGGCCCTGATGTACCTGGGGGCGGTCGCCGAACGGGCCGGCCATCAAGTCGTCGTGTTCGACGGCGCGGTACAGGAGGAGCACTCGCGTCTGATATTCGACGAAGACGGGATTCTTCGCGTTGGCGCCGCTTGGGATGAAGTGGCTCGCGTGGTCGGCGCGACGGCGCCGGACGTTATAGGCATCACCAACCTGTTTTATACGCAGATGCCGCAGGCGTTGGAGACGGCCCGGATTGCTCGGCGCGTCTTGCCCGACGTGCCCATCGTGGTCGGCGGCGCGCCGGTCACCGTCCGGCCGGAGGATTACCTGTCCGAAGCGGCGGTCAGCATGGCGCTCGCGGGGGAGGGCGAGGTGGCGTTCCCGCTCTTGCTGGAGGCGCTCGCACGAGGAACCGGCCTCCGGGGCGTTCCGAACATCGTGTATCGTGCCGACGGGGGCATCCAACGCAATCCGTGCGGTCCATTTGTGGAAGACCTCGATGCGTTGCCCGATCCGGCGTATCATCTGGTTGACCTGTCGCGTTACATGCGTGTACCAAACCAGGACTCGGCCGGCCGCTGGAGATGGAAGCCCCGCCGCGTCATGACGGTCCAAACCAGTCGTGGCTGTCCGTTCCGCTGTACCTATTGTGCGGTCCATTTGCACATGGGGCGCCGGTATCGCGTGCAATCGCCCGAGCGTGTATTGGCACACCTGCGGTTCATCGCAGGCGAACTTGGCATGCGACACATTCATTTTATCGACGATAACCTTGGCCAGGACCGGCAGCGCTTCCACGCGATTCTCGACGGTCTGATCGAGATGAAGCGCGAGGGACTTCCGATCGTCTGGGAGACGCCGATTGGAATGCGGACCGATCGGCTGACGTACGAGATCCTGGCCAAAGCCAAGGAGGCGGGGTGTCGGTCGATGTATCTGACCGCTGAATCCGGCTCACAACGCGTGCTCGACCAGGTTATCGAAAAAAGGCTGAAACTCGAAAAGGTCCTCCAGGCCGCCGGGGCGTGCAAACGTCTTGGGATCAAGGCGCGCGCCGGCTTCATCATGGGGCTGCCGGGTGAAACGCTTGATGATATGCAGAAGACAGTTGAGTTTGCCCGCCTGCTGAAGCGACGCTACGGCATCCGGGGACACGTGGCCTTGGCCACGCCGCTTTATGGCACGCGCCTGTATCAGACCTGTGTCCGGAAGGGGTATCTGAAGCAGGAGATGACTCCCGAAAACGTCGCCCGGTCGTTTGCCGAAGGCGGGATGATAGAGACCGAGGACTGGACAGTGGAGGAACTCCGGCAGATGCGGGATGCGCTCAAACGCCAGGACGGCTGGCTCCACCGCCTCGTCCGCGCCGCTCGCACGGCTCTCGTCGGCACGAAGGGCTGACAGGGACCTGCTGTTTTCTCGGATAGGCCGGGTCCGCACCGACGCCCGCTTAGCGGGATTCCTCGCCGGAATCTTGCGAGACCCACTGCGGGGGAGGGCGTTTAAGGGGCAGTGGCGTCGCCTCGGTGCGGTGAGAGTGTGCCGACGCGCGTCCGTTGGTTTGCCTGAGGGTCTCCAGGTTGAATAACACAAGGTGGGTCATTGCAGCGTTGATCTCGCTGGCGGTCTCGGTGCAGGTGTGCGCAGCCGCCGAGGGGTCCGACCCGGCGCTGGACAAATACTACAATGCCAATGCGTTGTGCAGGCGGGGGCTGCATCCGTTGGCCATCAAGGACTTCGAGGCGTTTCTGGCGGCCCATCCGAAGCACGAGAAAGTCCCCAAAGCGCAGTGGGGCCTGGCGATCTGCTATTACAGCACGGGCGAGATGGGCAAGGCCGCCGCACTCTTCGAAAAACTCGTCGCCAACCCACAAATCACCGACCAGGAGCAGTTGCACAACCTGTGGGGTTCGAGCCTCGTGGACCTCGGCAACCACGCCGAGGCCGTCAAGGCGTTCGAGTGGACCGTGAAGCGCGGCAAGACCGCCGCCCGAAAGGCCGACGCCCTGGCGGGACTGACCCAGGCGCACTCCCTGCTCAAGGACTGGGCGGCCGCCGTCCGGGTCAGCGACGAACTCATCAAACTCGCGCCGGCCTCGCCGTACGCCGACCTCGTCCGGTACCAGGGGGGCGTGGCCCGCCTGAACCTCGAGCAGCACGCCGATGCCGCGCGGGTCTTCCAGGGTCTTATCGGCGCCGGCAAGAACGCCGAACTCGTTCACCAGAGCGTCTATCGGGCGGCTGAATGCCTGGTCAAACTCAAGAAGCCCGCCGAGGCGATCAAGATGTACGAAACGGCCGCAACCACCAAGACGGGCGAGTACAGCGAACTGGCGTATTTCAACCTCGGCCTGCTCCAGTTCGAGACGGGCGATTACGCCGCCGCCATCACCACGCTGAAGGGCTTCCCGAAAAAGCACCCGGACTCGGCCCTGGCGGACGACATGAGTTTGTTTCTCGGGCGGTCGTACCTGGAGGCGAAGAAGTACCGGGAGGCCGTCTCGATCTTCGAGGGCATCCTGAGCGGACTGAAAGGCCCGGAACTGAAAGGGCGCAAGAAACGGAAGCGGCCACCGGGCAGCCCACTCGTGGTCGGCGACAGTTCGGCCGCCGCCCAGGCCACCCTGTGGCTCATCCGCACCTACGCCCGACAGGGCAAGCACAAGACCGTCCGTGAGTTGCTCGCCCCCGTGGTCGGGAACTATCGCAAGGACCCGGTCTCGACGGAACTGTATTACGAACTGGCGACCGCCGATATGCAGGGCGGCCAGTACGCTTCGGCCGCCAAGCACTTCGCCGAGAGCGAGAGGGGGAAGGCCCCGTTGCCGAGCGAATCGCTGCGGCTGCGGGCGTTCTGCCTGTACCGGGACGGCAAATGCCGCGACAGCCTGCCGCTGTGCGACTCGTTTCTGATGAAGTTTCCGGACAACCCCCACAAGCCGGAGGTCCTGTTCATCAAGGGCGAGAACCTCATGGTGCTCGGGCGCCTGCCCGACGCCATCTTCGCGTTCGAGGCGGCGTTGGCGGCGGGGCCCGATGAGGCGAAGGTCAAGCAGTCGCATCTGCGAATCGCCCAGGCCTATTACCACCAGAAAGAGTGGGCCAAGTCCGCCGAGAGCCTGGGCCCGCTCCTGGCGGCGGACCCGCCTTCCGCGCCCGACGCCGCAGCGAAGAAGCCTCGCAAAGGGCCCAGGAAGAAACCCTCCGCGCCCGAAGACCGGATCTACGACCAGGTCTGGTTCATGGCCGGCGACTGCTACTTCCGCCTCCAGGGGTGGCCCAAGGCCATCGAGGCCCTCGCGACGTTCCTCGGGCGGCATCCGAACGAGGCCAACGCCGACCGGGCCCGGTACAACCTTGCCCTGGCGCAAGAAAAGAACGAGAAACCCGCCGACGCCATTACGACACTGAAACCGTTCCTCCACGGTGGCAAGCGGCCGGACGCCGGGGCCGAGACGCTTCGCCTCCGCGCACTCGTGGACCTGGGCCGCCTCCAGTACGAAACCGGCGACTATCAGCGGGCCGAGGAAACGCTCAAACGCGCCGGCGACCATCCCGACGCCATCTACTACCTGGGGTGGGTGGCCATGAAGCGAAAGAACCCCAAGGCGGCCGTCCAGCACTTCGGCGCCATGACGCAGCACGGTAAACACACCTTGGCGACCGATGCCGCCCTCCAGCGAGCGGTTCTGGAGTATCGCGCGGGCCGCTATGCCGAGGCGGAAGCCACACTCACGGCGCTGGCGAAGGCGTTTCCGCGAAACGTCAAGACCGCCGACCGCATCGACACCATCTTCTACATGGGCCTCTGCCGCGCACGACAAAAGAACTACGCCAAGGCCGTCGAGAACTTTAGCGACGTCGTGCGCCGGTCCGGCGACAACCCTCGCATCCCGGAGGCCCTGTACTGGCAGGCGTGGTGCGAGAAGCAGCGCGGCAGCGCCCGCCAGGCCGAGTCGCTCTACACGGCGTTCCTCTCGAAGTATCCGACCGGCAAACTGGCGCCCGACGTGGCGCTGGAACTGGCGGAACTGCGGTTCCACCAGCGCCGTGAGCGCGAGAGGCTCGGCAAGACCAAGGGCGGTCGCCGCGAGGTTGAGCAGGACTACGCCGCCATCGCCGCGACGCTCCGTCCGCTGTTGGCCGAAGACGGCAAGACGCCCGCCACCGGCGAACTGCGGAACCGCGTGCTGTATCTGTTGGGCTGGTGCCTGTTCGAGCAGGGCGAGATGGGCCCCGCCGCCCGGTCGTTCGAGACGATGATCGCGGCCGAGGAAGAGGCGGCGAAGGCCGACAGAAACCACCGGATGAGCAACCTGGTGCCCTCGGCGTGTTTCCAGGCGGGCGAGGCACGCAGACGGATGCAGGAGTTCGCGCCGGCGAAAGAACTGTTCGAGAAGGCCGCACGACTTCGGGGCACCGCCCGCCAAGCCGATCAGGACGACATGTTGCTCAGGCTGGCCCAACTTCAGGCCATCAACGGCCAGTGGCGCGAGAGTTTGCAATCGGCCCAGACGTTGCTGAAGTCGTTTCCCGAAAGCACACTGAAATACGAGGCCCTCTTCTCGATCGGATGGGCACACGAGAACCAGAAACAGTACGGGCCGGCCCTGTCGCACTACCGGAAGGTGACGGCTGCGAACGTCAAAGATGGCCTGAGCGCCCGCGCCCAGTTTCAGATCGGCGAGTGCTGCTTCGTCCAGGGCCGGTACGATGCCGCGATCTCGGAGTTCAACCTCGTCATCACGAAGTACGGGTTTGACCAGTGGAGCAGCCTGGCCCTGCTCGGAATGGGACGCTGCTTCAAGGTGCGGGGCAAGACGATGCAGGCACGGGCCTACTTCGACGACGTTATCCTGAAGTATCCGAAGACGACGGCGGCCGAACTGGCCGAGAAACTCCTGGCGACAATGGAGAAAAAGTGACCCGGTTGGAAAGGAACGGATGCCATGCCTTCTGTCCGAACGATGTGGATGCGAATTCTGGTCGTGTCGGCGGCGTTTGTCGGACTCGTGTTGCTCGGCAACTCGCTGGCCCAGGACGTGCCCGCTCCCGAGAAGCCCGCGCCGGCCGTTACGCCGCGAACCCCCGCCGGCGAGGTCGCCCCGGCCGCCGGCCCGAAACCGGGCACCGAGAGCGTCTTCGGCCTGCTGCTCAAGGGCGGGTGGGTCATGCTGCCGCTGGCCCTGTGCTCGATTCTGGCCGTGGCGTCGGCCATCGACCGGTTTCTGGGTCTGCGGCGTGACAAGATCATCCCTCCGGGCTTCATCGAGGGGCTCAAGAAGAAGTTCGGCCCGTCGGCCGACGTGGACGCCGGCGTCGCGTACTGCGACAGCCACCCGTCGGCCGTCAGCGTCATCTTCCGGTCGGGCCTCAGCCGCCTGACCCTCGGCCACATGGCGATGGAGAAGGGCATCGAGGACGCCGGCGAACGCGAAGCCTACAAACTGAAACGCAGCCTCAAGCCGCTGTCGCTCATCGCGACCGTCTCGCCGCTCCTGGGCCTGCTGGGGACGGTGTACGGCATGATCTCGGCGTTCCAGTCCTCCTCGGCCCTGGGCGTCGGCAGGGGTGACGCCCTGGCCAAGGGCATCTACGAGGCCCTCGTGACCACCGCCACGGGCCTGTCGCTGGCGATTCCCGTCCTGGTCGTCTACCAACTTCTTTGCAGCAAAGTGGACGGCCTGGTGGACGACATCGACGAGCACGCCATCGACCTGCTCGAGTACACGATCCGTAGCGGCGCAGGCAAGTAAGGAACGCTTCCATGCGAATCCGACGGACCGCAGATGAAGGCGAGGCAATCATCAACATCTCGTCCCTGGTGGACGTGATGTTCATCCTGCTGATCTTCTTTCTGGCCACCACGACATTCAAGCAGGAGGAACTGGACCTCCAGGTCAACCTGCCTCAGTCGGCGGCCAACGAGTCGCTCAGCGCGGCGACCAAGTTGATCGTCATCAACATTCGCGCGGCCGACCGGCCGAAAGGCGAACCGCTCTATATGGTGTCCAGCAAGCAGATGACCCTCGAGCAACTCAGGGCCACCGTGACCGAGGCCGTGCGGGGAGACCCGGATCAGAAGATCCTTGTGCGCGGCGATAAACATGCGTTCCACGGCGACGTGGCCGCCGCTGTTACCGCATGCAGCGAGGCGGGTATCAAGGACGTCAACATCGGCTACGACAAGAAGCCGACCGGATAGCACGACAACGCTACTTCGTGCGCGGCGGGTCTGGAGTACCCGCCGCGCATGGGCGAAATCGCCGTTTTCGGCGCGGTGGGTGCGGAGACCCACCGCGCAAAATGCCCTTGTAGCGTTGTAGTAATAGTCGAAGGCGGAGGTCTCTTGTGACCGAACAACCGGAGAGCCACCAGGCCGGACCGCAGCCGCCGGCGGCCGATGACAGGCCGTCCCGCGCCAAGTCCAGCCGGAATCTCTTTGCCATCGTCGGCATCGTCTTTCTGGCCCTGGTCATCCTGGCGATGGCCGCCGCGGCCTGGATCCTGGCGAATCCCGGATCGTGGCGGGCCTGGACCGACGGTCGGGGCATCTACATCCGTGACGGGGACCCCGATGTGCGCCCCGTCATCTGGGAACCCGCCAAGTCTATCGACGCCGCGATCAATGCCGGCCCCGACATCGCCGACGGGGCCCTCTCGTCCCGCGCGCACCTGGTGGTCTTCACGCGCAAGCCGCCGGGCGCCGAGCACTCCGACCTGTACATGGCCCGTTTTGACGGTGCGGCGTGGTCGCCGCCCGAGCCGATCGTCTTCCTGAACACCAACGCCGACGAGTTCAGCCCCACGCTCAGCAAGAGCGGCCGCGCCCTGCTGTTCGCCTCGGACCGCAAGGGCGGGATGGGCGGACTCGATATCTACGTCTCGTGGTGGGACGGGGCCGGTTGGACGCAGGCGCTGAACCTCGGCAGCAAGGTCAACAGCGAGTTCGATGAGTGCGATCCGTGCCTGTCGCCCGACGAGAACGCCCTCTACTTCGCGTCGAACCGTCCGGAGGCCGACGCGACCGCCGAGCAGCGCAAGGCGCGGTGGGAGAAAACCGTCGCCCGGCGCGAACTCGGCGACCTGGACATCTTCGTCGCCGAGGGCATCTCGGTTCCCAGCCGCAAGAATCCGCTCCGCGACGCCGCCTTCCGCAAGGCGATGATCACGCAACTGGGAGGCAGCCCCGAGACCGAGGAAGCCGTCCTCCGTTCCCTGCGGTGGCTGAAGGCCAACCAGGAGCCCGACGGCCACTGGGACATGGCCGCACACGGAGGACAGAAAGGCCAGGACATCGCCGGCACCGCCCTGGCGGTGCTCAGTTATCTCGGGTGGGGCGCCCAGTACACCGAGGAAGGGGAGTTCAACGAATCGCTCTACAAGGGGGTTCGCTGGCTCAAGGGCCAGGCGATCCAGCACCAGGGCAACTTCGCCAAGGCCGCCGGTCAGGGCATGTACGGGCACGGCATGGCCACCATCGCACTGGCCGAATCTTATGCCGTGACCAAGGACGAGACCCTGCGCGAGCCACTCGAGCGGGCCGTCAAAATCATCATCGACGCCCAGAACCGCACGACGGGCGGCTGGCGATACGACTACAAGCCGCCCAAGACGGGCGACATGAGCGTGACCGGCTGGCAGGTCATGGCCCTGCACAGCGCGCGCAGCGCAGGGCTGGCCGTGCCCGAAGAGACGTACGAACTGGCCAGACGCTGGATGACACAGGTGGCCGCCCCGGACGGCTCGTACGGGTACCAGTCCGACAAGAAGATCACACCGGCGATGACGGCCGAGGGGATGTTTACCCGGCAACTGGTCGGTGCGCGGCGCGCCGAGCGGCGCCAGCAGCAGACCGCCGCCTGGCTCACCGGGCGTCTGCCCGAGGCAAAGAGCCCCGACTTCTACTATTGGTATTACGCCTGCCTGGCGCTGTACCAGCAGCAGGGCCCGAACTGGACCAAGTGGAACGACGCGATCAAGCCGGTTCTGCTGGCCCTCCAGGATGAGTCCGGCTCGTGGCAGGACGGCCGCTACAAGCAGTTCGGCAAGGTAGGCGGCTCGGCCGTGGCCGCCCTGTGCCTGGAAGTCTACTACCGGTACCTGTGGAAACTGGACCAGGAGACCGATCCGGTCGTCGAGGCGAACAAGACGCTCGGGCGTGTGCCGGTCGAGTTCCCCGAGGAGCCGGCGGACCTGACGGCCCGTCGCGTCGCGGCGCTCTCGTCGCCGGCGGTGGACCGCTCGCCTCGCTTCACGCGGCGCGGGGATTTCATCTACTTCAGTTCCGACCGGCCGGGCGGGCTGGGCGGCATGGATGTCTACCGCAGCCGCATCGGCCAGGATGAGTTCCAGGCGGTCGAGAACGCCGGGCCGCTGGTCAACTCCGCCGCCGCCGACTTCTCGCCGTCGCCCGCGTGTCACGGGTCGCTGTTGCTCGTGGCGTCCGACCGGAAAGCGGACGGTGCGAGCGGCCCGCGCCTCTACACGCACCTCGCCCGCGAACTCGTGACTGTTACCGAAGGATGGCGGGCGGTGGTGGCCGAGAAGTGGATCTTCGGGCTGGAGGTTGCGGCGGCCGCACTGATCGTCCTGCTGGTCTGGCTCATCGCATGGGGCCGAAAGACCCGCACGGGCGCCCGCATCACGTGGGGGTTGGCCTACGGGTTGGCCGTACTGGTCATCGCGTGGTTGGCGCTCGTGCACCATGTCCTGGCGCATCCGGAACAGTGGCGCCGGCACACCGACGGCGGGGAGTTGAACGTCCGGGCCGGCGACCCCTCGCTGCGCCGGGTCGCCTGGGAAAGTCCGCTGCTGCTCGACACGAAGGTTAACACGCGGCCGAACATTCTGTCGGTCGCCACGACCGCGCGCGGCCGGATGATGGTTTTCTCCCGTCAACTGCCGACCGAGACCGACTCCAACCTGCACATGATGTTCTTCAGCGGCGCCGAGTGGTCGGAGCCGGTGGCCCTGGCCACACTCAACACCGAATCCGACGAGCAGAGCCCCGCCCTCAGCGCCGACGGCACCGTGCTGCTCTTCCAGTCGGACCGGCCGGGCGGACTGGGCGGCCAGGACCTCTACGTCGCCCGGTGGGACGGCAAGCGGTGGTCGGCGCCGCGGAACCTCGGCCAGGCCGTCAACAGTTCGGCCAACGACTGCGACCCCTGTCTCTCGGCCGACGAGCGGCGGCTGTACTTCGCGTCGGACCGCGGCGGCGAGGCGGGCAAACTCGACATCTTCTGCATCGACGGCGTGAACCTCGGGCCGCCGGGCGCCGAGCCCGAGCCGGCCCGGCCCGCCTCCGGCGAGGCCGTCCGCGTCGATGTCCTCTCGTCGACGTCGACCGACCGGTCGCCGACGCTGACGCGCCACGGCGATTTCGTCTATGTCCAGTCCGACCGCCCCGGCGGTCTGGGCGACATGGACCTGTACCGCAGTCGTATTCTGGGCGGCGCCATCCGGCCACCCGAAAACGCCGGCGAACGGATCAACAGCCCCGACCACGACCTGGCGCCCGCCCTGACGTGCAGCGGCTTCGAGTTGCTGATGACGTCCGACCGGGTGTTCAGCCAGCGCCGGGCGAGCCTGCTGTATTCGCAGGTCTCGTGGGAAGTCACGAGTGTCGACGATTGGGACGCGTTCAGGTGGGTCGAGCGGTCCAGGTGGTGGCTTCTGGCGCTGGTGGCGGGCCTGCTCATCCTGGCCGGCCTCCTCGTGTGGTACTTCAAGTGGGGACGCTACGGCCGGCTGGGACAGTACACGCGGTGCCTGGTCGTCTCGCTGCTCTTCCACGGGATGCTCCTCGTGCTGCTGAGCCTGTGGATGATCGGCCAGGTCCTCCACAAACGGACCGAAGGCCCCATGGAGGTGGCCGTGGATGCCAGGGCCCTGGCCAGCGAACGGCTGGCCCAGGAGATCCGCGAATCCGTCAACGAAATGCCGAACACCGAGGACATGCTCTACGTCAAATCCGACGTGCCGTATCAGGACCTGCCCGACTACGAGCCGGTCAATCCCACGGCAACGACGATCGCCGAGTCGGACTTCGTGATCGAGAGGGCCGACGTGCATGCCGAGGCGCGGCGCGTCGAGATCGCCGAACAGATCCAACTGCCGAAACCCAAGCCCGCCGTCGAGGAGAAACCGGCGCTGCATCTGAAGCCGACCGACCTGGCGCTCGAAGAGGGACCCGCGAAGGCCGACGAGGGCGGCGAGGCGCCCGAACCCGTCGAGGTGGCGGTTGCGCCAGTCGAGACGGCCGACCGCATCAGCAAGACCGCCGGGGCCGTGCAGCCGTCGGACGGCAGCCCACGCAAACGGCCCTCACAGATGGCCGAGGGCGCCCTGCCGCAGGTCACCGGGTCGGACAACGTGGCGGTTGCCAAGGCCACGCCGCCCGCCCGCGCCGTGCCGGAACTCGAAGGGCCGGGGACGATACTCTCGAAGCGGATTCCACCGCTCGCGCCGGGGCCGGACGTCCTGCTCGGCGGCGGCCTGGACGAAGGCACCGGCAGGGGCGACGGCACGGATCGCCTGGACCCCTACATCGGACGGAAGAACAGACGGGCCATGGCACGCTTCGGCGGCGGCGGCGACGACACCGAACGGGCCATCGGACTGGCACTCGAATGGTTCAAGCGTAACCAGGAGACCGACGGCAGGTGGTCCCTGGAGAACCACGGCGGGGCAAAGGGCCACGACATCGCCGCCACCGGCTTCGCCATGCTCTCCTTCTTCGGCTGGAACATCAAGCACACCGAGCAGGATAAGTACGACTACCACCAGGTGATGGACAAGGCCGTCAAGTGGCTCCTCAGCCGCGTCGGCGAGGACGGCGACCTGACGGGCGGCCAGCAGAACGGCATGTACGATCAGGGCATCGCCACGATGACCCTGGCCGAGGCGTACGGCCTGACGAAGGACCCGGCGCTGCGCGAGCCACTGGAGCGGGCGGTCAACTTCATCATCAAGGGACAGAACGAGAAACTGGGCGGCTGGCGGTACCGGCCGGGCAGCAGAGACAACGACACCAGCGTCTTCGGGTGGGAAGTGATGGCCCTGAGCAGCGCCCGGCTGGCGGGACTCGAGGTGCCCGACCGGACGCTGCAACTGGCGGGGGCCTGGCTCGACCAGGTGGCCAGCGGTCCCTTCAAGGGACGTTACTGCTATCAGCCGGGCCGAGACGCCTCGCCGGCGATGACGGCCGAGGGCATGTTCTGCCGCCAATTGATGGGCGTTCCACCGACCGACGAGCGACAGGACGGCTCGGCAGCGTATCTCAAAAGCAACCTGCCCAACCCCGGCAACCCGAACTACTACTACTGGTACTACGCCTGCCTGGCCCTCCACCAGCACCGGGGCCCGGTCTGGGAGGAGTGGAACTCAAAAATGAAGCCGGTCCTGCTGGGTAGCCAGATACGGCAGGGCGGCGACGCCGGCAGTTGGCCCGACAAAGGCCAGTGGACCAAGGGCAAGGGCGGCAAGATCATGGCCACGGCGATGTCGGCCCTGTCGCTGGAGGTTTACTACCGCTACCTGCCCATGTACGCCCTGCCCGAGCCGGCGAAGCGCGCCCCGCAGAACGACGAGAAGTAACGCTACAGCGCCACTTCCCGCGCGGCGGGTCTCCCGACCGTACCTGTTTAGCGTGCTCTTGAAGCGATGTCATTTCGACCGAGCCCTCGCCAAAGGCGAGGGCGAGCGGAGAAATCTCGTCGTCTGGACACGGATAACGGCGAGATTCCTCGACTCGTTTCGCTCGCTCGGAATGACACGCTAAACAGGTACGGTTGGGAGACCCGCCGCGCACACTTGCGGCCCGGTCGGTGCGGGGACCGGCCGGGCAGAACTTACCCTATCCCACTTGGCTATCGGCTGCATGAGACGCTTGGCAGAGCGGCTTCGCACGCGGTATACTCCGGCAGACGGGATTCCGTTGCGGCGAAGCGTGAGTCCCGCCGATTGAGGCCGCACGGGATCACCGCACCCGTCTCAGACTACAAGGGGACCATTGCCATGAAAGCCGTCCTGATTGCTCCACGTAAGTACGTTCAGGGCCAAGGCGTCCTGGCCGAGATCGGCGCCCACCTCAGCGTTCTGGGCAAGAAGCCGCTCCTGCTGTGGGATTCACGCGTCAAGGGCATCGTGGGCGAGACGGTGCTGGCGAGCCTCAAGGAAGCGGGTCTGGAGGTCGTGGACGTTGACTTCCGGGGCGATTCCACCAAGGCCGAGGTGTCGCGCGTCGCCGGGATTGCCAAAAAGAGCGGCGCCGACGTCGCGGTGGGCATCGGAGGCGGCAAGACGCTCGACACCGCCAAAGCGGCAGCCGCCGACGCCGGCATCAAGACGGTCACCTGTCCGACGATCGCCTCCAACGATTCGCCCACCAGTTCCTACACCGTCTGGTACGACGAGGAGGGCGATTGTCTCGGCTTCGAGTCCTGGGGCGTCAACCCCGACCTCGTCCTGGTGGACACGCAGACAATCGCCGAGGCCCCCGTCCGCGCGTTCGTGGCCGGTATGGGCGACGCACTGGCCACCTGGGTCGAGGCGGAGGCCTGCCGGCAGACCCGCTCGCCGAACCTGGCCGGCGGCGTCTCGACGGAGGCGGCCATGGCGCTGGCGCGGCTCGGATACGACATCCTGATGGAGCACGGCATTGAGGCGAAACGCGCCGTCGAACAGAGCACCGTCACGCCGGCCGTCGAGAAGGTCGTCGAGGCCAACGTCCTCCTGTCGGGGCTGGGCTTCGAGAGCGGGGGCGTGGCCACGGCCCACATGGTTGCCAACTGCCTGCCGTCGCTGCCCGAGTGCCGCGGCTTGATGCACGGCGAGGAGGTCGGTTTCGGCATCATCACCCAACTGTGTCTCGACAAGGAGTTCGACGCCGACGAGCGGAACCGGATCGTGGACTTCGAGATCGCCATCGGCCTGCCCGTCACCTTCGCCGACCTGGGTCTGGAGGGCATCGGGCGCGACCGCCTCGAGGGCGTCGGCGACATTTGCGCCGGCGAAGGATCGCTGTGCCACTGTCACCCGTTCGAGGTGACCAGCGAGAGCATCGCCCGCGCCATGGTTGCCGCCGACGCCCTCGGCCGCCAGCGGAAGAAGGTGTGCGAGGAGGAATAATGACCACGCGCGCCGCGCGGGGTGGCAGGATGAGCGCGGGTGGAGGAGGGGGCTCGCGCTCCCGGCGAAGCGAGTCGTCACGGCCGCACAGGCCGGCCACCGTGGGATAACGGGACGCTCACAAACCCGCCCCCCGGGTCGCGCCGCGATAGACATAGACACGGCACCCAGGTCGGACCTTCTGGAATCGGGCGAGTCCCGACGCCGTGATCCCGTCGCACCCATTGAGATTCAGTTTCGACAACTTCTCCATCGTTGCCAGGTGCGCCAGGCCGGCGTCCGTGATGCCGTGGCAGCCGGCCAGATTAAGGCTTCGCAGTTCGCTGAGGTCCTTCAGGCAGGCTATCCCCGCGTCGGTTACACCCCCGCAACGGTCTAAATCCAGCATGCGCAGCGGTGCCAATTCCGCCACGCGCGCCAAGCCAGCGTCGGTGATCCTACCGCAGCCCCCGAGGTCAAGACTCCGCAACGCGGGCAGCGGTGCCAGATGTGCGAGCCCCTCATCCGAGATGCCCTCGCACCGAGCGAGAGACAGCGAGCGTAAATGGCACATAGGTTGTAGATATGTCAGGCCGGCGTTTGTTACCTTCGATTCGCTGAGATCCAGCCATCGCAGTTGGTCCAGACAAGCCACGTGGGCCAAGCCCGCATCCGTGAACCCCTTGCAGCCACCGAGACGCAGCACCTGCAGCCCCGTCAGCCCTTTGAGATGGGCGAGTCCCGCATCCGTCACCCCGTTCACGCAGAACAGTGCGAGGCGCCGCAACCGCGACAGGCGTGCCACGTGGCCCAAGCCGGCATCCGTGACACCGGGGCAGTCGCTCAGCCTCAGCGTCTGCAAATGCTCCAAGTCCCCCAAGTGAGCCAGCCCGACATCGGTGACTGCCTCGCATCCCGACAGGTCCAACCGCCGTAACGCCTCCAGCCGTCCCACATGCACCAGGCCGGCGTCGGTGATGCCCGAGCAACCTGCCAGTGCGAGCGTCCGCAGCCCGCGCACGCTCTCCAGGTGAGCCAGACCGGCGTCGGTGATGCCGTGGCAACCGGCCAGGTCAAGCCTTCGCAAATCGCCGAGGTTTTTCAGGCACGCCAAGCCTGCCTCGGTCACCGCAGCGCAATTGCGTAATCCGAGCGTCCGTAGCCGTTCCAGTTCCGCCACATGCGTCAGACCGGCGTCGGTGATGCTCCTGGACGGATCGGAAACCGATAGGTCAAGCCACCTCAGTTGCTCCAGTCCCCTGAGAAACGCCACGTCGGCGTCCGTACGGGTTTCGGGCGCCTGCAAACCCGGGACGCCCTCGCGCTGCAACGCCTCCGCCAAGCGGGCCCATGTCCAGGAGGGCTTCAGCGCGTCGATGGCCACCACCCATACGTAACAGCGCGGGATGGATGCCGTCTCGCCGGGACGAAACCGGGCCACGTCGCTCCACTGGCCGTCCTCCTCCCGTTCCACGAAGACCCGGCACGGGTGGGGAAACGTGAAGGGACGTGGGCCGAAGCAAGGCGCCTGGCCGGCGGGCCGGCGCTCCTCGGGCTTGGGGGCGCACCCACTCAGCGCCGGCACGAGCGAGCAGACCAGTAGACCCGTGGCCCATAACCCCAACGCCCACGAGGGAACGGTTGCTGCCGTCCGGTCCATACCGATCTCCCTGTAAGCACACCGGTAGGAATAACGCAGGGCAAGCCGATGCGTTTCGCGAAAAGGTCTTGCTGACGCCTACTCCGCGGGCAGGACTTCCAACGTAAACTTGTCCACGCTTTCAAGCAAGACCGCTTACTCGTCCATTTCGATGACCGAGATGGTGTGGGGTTTGTCGTACGTGTTGTCGGCCATTCCGTCGAGGTCGATGTTGGAAACGTAAATCTTGCCCGCGCGCAGGCACACCTCGGACGGCCGGTCGAGCAGTCCGCCGGCGCCGTCGGTGTTGTCGTTCCTGGCGATGGTGGTGACCTTGCCGGTCTTGCCGTCAACCTTGTGGACGGCGTTGCCGAGGAAGTCGGCAACGTAGACGTCGCCGGTCTTCCGGTCAACCTTCATGCCGTCGCAGGACTTCATGCCGTCGCCTTCTGCGAGGACCTCTTGAGAGGCGACCTTGCCGCCTGAGTCGAAGGTGATCTTGATGATCTGTGCGTCGCCGAAGTTGCAGACGAACAGGTTGCCTTGGGCGTCGAATCCCATGCCGTTTGCCCCGACGGCCCACTGCTCGTTCTTGGTCTGGATCGTCGCGATAAGGTGCTTGTCCTTGCCGCCGGGTTCCAGCGCGATGGGCTTCTCGGCGCTGAGTTCCGACATTTTGAACCGATACACGCCGCTGGTCAGCGGCTTGGCCTTCGGGTCAAGTTTGGTCTCCGTCACGTAGACGCTGTCGCCGTGGCAGGAAACGGCGTTCGACATGATGAAGCCCGTGACGAGGACTTCGCACGTCTCGGCCTTTCCGTCTTTCATGACGACCCGCACCAGGCGCGACTTGTATTCCTCGGTGCTGAAGGCCTGGTTGTCGGCGATATAGAGGTTGCCGTCGGGCCCGATGTCCACGCCGAGCGCCCCCGCCTTGCCCGTGTCGGGATGGACGGGCAGGTCGATGATCTCGGTGATCTGGTCGTTCTTGTCGATCCGCAGCATCTTGGCGGGGTACGTGTCGTCGCCGGCGTTCGGGCACGACAGGATGATGTCGCCCGTCTTGGTGTCGAGCACCATGCCGTCGGGCGTGTTGTATTTCTCGGGCAGTTCGATGGCGAGTTTGGGCTGCTTCAGAGGCGGCTGTGCGGATGGCGGCTCGGCGCAGCCGGTCAGCACGAAGGCGGCGGCGAGGGCAACCGCCGCTGCCCCGGCAAGACGTGCGGCGGCGTGATGGCTCGGTCGTTGCATCGCAGGCTCCTTTGCTCGAAGAGGACACATCACGGCGGCCCGCGCCGATGACGGTGCGCCGCCCGGGCGGATTCCAGGCGGGAATTGAAACACAAAGCGTGCGGCCGTTGCAACGGTTATCTCGCGGGTCCGGCGCGCCGGTCGGGCCCATCGTACGGTTGCATTGAGCGTCGGATTTGGGTAGGGTTAAGCCCCCCGGGCGCGGTTGTGGTCCGGGGGAGGACGTTTGATCGGCAACGCGTGTTCCAGAGCAAAAGGAGAGACCGATGAGAAGGCACACCGCATGGAAGCAGTCGGCCGTCGTGTTGATGCTTGCCGCCCTGGTGGCCCTCGGCGGATGCGAGGCCGCCGACACAGGCCCCGCCGGGGCCAAACCCACCCTGTTCCTCTCGCTGCCCGATGAGTGCAACACGCCCGACGGCATGACCCTCGACACCAAGACCGGCGACATCATCCTGTCGTGTCCCAACTTCAACGACACCAAGTTCCCCGGCATCCTCGTGAAGATCGACCCCCGGAACAAGATGACGCCCTACTTCAACATGCCCGTGCATCCCGAGACCCAGAAGGCCGGCCCCATGGGCCTCGACTTCGGCCCCGACGGCAACCTCTACGTGGCCGACAACCAGTACTTCAACGACAAGGACCACAAGTCGCGGCTCATCCGCGTCACTATCAAGGACGGCGTGCCCGTGGGCGCCGACGTCGTCGTGGAGGGGTTCAAACTCTCCAACGCCGTCATCTGGAAAGACAACAACGTTTACGTCAGCGACACGTTCTTCGACCTCGCGGACAAGCCCGGCGCCAGCGGCATCTACTGCATCAGCCTCGATGAGATGAACGCCGGCTGCGTCAAACTGAAGCCCAAGGGCACCGCCGACCCGCACCTCATCGCCACCTTCATCACGGTTCCCAACCACCGGAACGACCTGGGCGGCGCCGACGGGCTGACCTTCGATTCCAAGGGCAACCTCTACGCGGGTAATTTCGGCGACGGCGTCTTCTCGAAGATCACGTTCGACGCCGACGGCAAGGTGGCCTCGAACGAGGTCATCATCAGGGACAAGGAGATGCCTTGCGTGGACGGCATCTTCTGCAACCTGGAGACCGACGAGATTTACATCTCCGACTCCGAGAAGAACGCCATCCACGTCCTCTCGCCCGACGGAAAACTGAGGACGATTTGGGAGAACGACGACACCGACGGTTCGGACGGCCTCCTGGACCAGCCGTGCGAGGTGCTCATCCGCGGCAGCCAACTCATCATCGTCTGCTTCGACATGTCGTTCCCCGGCCTGAAAAACTCCGCGTACGATGAGCACCACACCATCTCGGTTATCCAGTTGGACAAGTAGATGAGCGCATGCTGCAACGGCGGGGTGGCATGGCCACGCTTGCGTGGCCATGTGCTCGAATCCGCAACATGGTCACGCAACGGCGCGTGACCATGCCACCCGGCCAAGTAGGAGAGGGCACGCTGCAATGGCGGGATGGCATGGCCACGCTTGCGTGGCCATGTGCCTAAGTCTCGCGACAGGCACTCGCGGCGGCCCGGGAAGGCCGCCACGCGGAGGGCAGCACACCAGCAGGAGTCTTGAATGGGGTTTGAGGACAAGACCGCTTTGGTCACGGGCGCCGCCGGCGCCATCGGCAAAGGAATTGCCGCCGACTTCTGCCGCAGCGGCGCCAAGGTGTTCATCACCGACCTGCGCGAGGATGCCCTCGACGCCGCAGCGAGCGAGATTACGGCCGCAGGCGGAACCTGCCGGGCCTTGGCGGCCGACGTGGTCGATGAAGGGCAGGTCGTCGCCGTGGTCTCGGCGGTCAAAGAGGCCTTCGGCGAGAAGATCGACATCCTCGTCAACGTCGCGGGCATCGTGGCACAGAGCAAGGTTGAAGATATCTCCGCCGAGGAGTGGGACCGCGTCTTCGCCGTCAACTGCAAGGGCGCCTTCCTGTTCATCAAGCACGTGGTTCCGCTGATGAAGGCGAACGGCTACGGCAGGATTGTCAACTTCTCGTCGAAATCCGGCAAGACCGGCTCGGCGCTCATGGCCCACTACTCGGCCGCCAAGGCCGCCATCATCGGCCTGACACAGGCCCTGGCGTACGAACTGGCCGCCGATGGTATCACGGTCAACTGCCTGTGCCCCGGCATCACCGAGAACACCGGCGTCTGGGACAACGTCTCGGCCGGCTATATCAAGAACCTCGGAATGCCTCGCGAGGAGGTCGTCAAGAAGTTCACCGCGAAGGTCCCGCTCGGCCGCCTGGCGAGCATATCGGACGTCGTGGCCGTCACGCGGTTCCTCGCTTCAGACGGCGCCGCCTACATGACGGGCCAGGCCGTCAACGTGACCGGCGGCCGGGAGATGCATTAGGCGGGGTCAGGTAAGTCTTTTGCTGTGGCGAGAACGGCACCCGCTCGCTTACGCTCGCGGCTAGCACTCGCGCCCGACCAGCCACGTGAGAAAACTAGCCGCGCACGTAAGTAAGCGGCGCGAGCCCCTGGGTTACGAGCCCAATCAGTTGTCGCCACGGCATGCACACGCAAGCGTGGGCATGGTATCTGAACCAGGAGAACGTGTATGTTCACCCGAGAGCAGGTAGCCAAGGCGATCGACCACGCGGTCCTGAAGCCGTTCGCCACCAGCCAGGACGTCATCGACGGGGCCAGGATGTGCAAAGAGCGCGGCGTGGGGAACTTCTGCGTCAGGCCGACGGACGTGGCGCCGGCGGCCGCCGAACTCAAGGACTGCGACACGACCGTGGCCTGTGTCATCGGCTTCCCGCACGGCAGCAACCGGCCCGAGACGAAGGCGCTGGAGGCCCGCCTCGCCATCCAGGACGGCGCGGACGAGTTGGACATGGTCATGAACATCGGCCGGTTCCTCTCGGGCAACCACGAGGCCGTCCGGAAAGACATCGAGGCCGTCGTGGCCGAAGCGAAGAAGGCCGGGGCGCTCGTCAAGGTCATCCTGGAGATCTGCTGGCTCACGCCCGACGAGATCGCCCAGGCCTGCCGACTCGCCGAGGCCGCCGGCGCCGACTTCGTCAAGACCTCCACCGGCTTCGGCGACGGGCCGGCCACTCCCGAGGCCATCGACATCATGGTCAAGACCGTCGGCCCCGGCGTGGGCGTCAAGGCGTCCGGCGGCGTCCGCTCGTGGGAGACCGCCGTCGCCTACCTCGAGCAGGGCTGCAAGCGGCTCGGCGTGGCCTCCACCGAGAAGGTCCTCGACGGAGCGCCCCAGTGACCGACTCCATGAAGGCCGTCGTCTATCACGCGCCCGCGGACATCCGCGTCGAGACAGTCGCGGTGCCGTCCTGCGGCCGGGACGAACTGCGCGTGAAGATCGACGCCTGTGCGGTCTGTGGCACCGATCTGAAAACCTATGTCCATGGCAACCCCCGCATCAAGGCCCCGATGGTCATGGGGCACGAGTTCACCGGCCTCGTCGAGACGGTGGGGGCCGCGGTCGAGGGTTTTTCGGTCGGCGACCGCATCGTCATGGCCACCTCGGTATCGTGCGGCGAGTGCACCTACTGCAAGCGCGGCTGGCCGAACCTCTGCGCCGACCTCGCCCCGATGGGGTTCAGTTACCCCGGCGGCATGGCCGAATACACGACCATCCCCGCCCGGGCGATCGCCGGCGGCCACGTCGTCAAGGTGCCGCCCGGCGTGGCGGCCGAGCACGCCGCCCTGGCCGAGCCACTCAGTTGCACCGTCAACGCCTGCGAGAACTGTAGCGTCGGGCAGGGCGACACGGTCGTGGTCATCGGCGCCGGCCCGATGGGCATCATGAACGCCTGCATGGCCCGC
>CAYVAM010000021.1:33335-34719 GCA_964449275.1 uncultured Anaerolineales bacterium | reverse complement strand
GCAGAGCGGACCGCACAAGGTGCTCGTGGCTCTCGAAGGCGACGACGCCCTCGACATCGATGACTCGCGGCACGTGGCGCTCGTCATTGCCGACCGCATCCCCGTCCTCGTGGTCAAACAGCGCACCAGCGACGTGCCGTTCCACGACGCCAGTTTCTATCTGGTCCGCGCGCTCGACCCGGTCGGCATGGGCTCCGAGTTTCCCTGGGCGATCCGGCCCGAAGAGGTCACCGCCGACCAGTTCGACGCCGCAACGCTCGACTCCTACGACGCCGTGTTTCTCAACAACGTCTCCGGCCTCGCGCCCACGGCCGTCAAGGAACTGGCCGACTACGTGGCGCGCGGCCGGACGCTTGTGGTCTTCTGCGGCCCGGAGGTCAACCCGCAGACGTACAACCGGACGTTCATCGAGCAGGTGCCGCGGCAGGGTGGCCTGCTGCCCGCGCGGCTCAAGGAGCGGGTCGGCGACGCCGTCCTCAAGACCACCGTCGAGAAGGTCACCCAGGTCCGGGGCCAGTCGCCGTATCTGGAGGACCTGGTCGAATCCGCCGACATCTACCAGGATATCCTCGTGTACGAGTACGTCCGGACCGAGGGCGCCCAGGCCGACTCGGTTCTGGCGCGGCTGTCGAGCGGCGACCCGTTCCTGCTGCACAAACCGTTCGGACGGGGGCAGGTGCTGCTGTTCACCTCCTCGGCCACCACCGACTGGACCACGTTTCCCATCCGCAACCTCTTCCTGCCGCTCATGATGCGGATCGTGCACACCGCGTCGCGCGGCCAGGGCCAGCGTAACAACATCCTGGCGGGTCAGCCGTTCGAGACGAACTTCTACCCCCAGGTCAAGGAGAAGGCCATCGTCGAGGTGACCGGCCCGCTGGGTCCCGCCGGCGAGACGGCATCCGATCAGCCCGAGACCGACCTCGACGCCGAGCGCGGTCTCAACCGACTGACGTTCAAGAAGACGTGGCACCTCGGCTATTACACGTACCGCCTGCCGCAGCGAAACGTGCCGCCTGGCATCTTCGCGACCAATCCCGACGGGGCCGAGTCGGATCTCGCGGAGTTCGCCGACGAGAAACTCCGCCTCGACTTCGGCGCCAAAGAGACGCACGTGGCGGCGAGCCTGGCGGACCTCGTCTCGCGATTCGAGGATACCGCACGCCGCGAACTCTGGCAGTACTTCCTCATGATCTGCCTCCTCATCGCCTTCTGCGAGCCACTCATCGCCAACTGGATGCGCCCTCAGAGCCGCCGCCGCAGCGCCCACCCCACACCCGGCCGGCGCCAGGCGGCGTGAGGCGAGCCCGAAGCCTACGTCACGTCAACACCACGCGCCGCGCAAGCGCGGCGGCTAACGCATGCTTGGCCGAGTTAACCGCCG
>CAYVAM010000021.1:0-33235 GCA_964449275.1 uncultured Anaerolineales bacterium | reverse complement strand
CCGAGTTCACTACCACGCGCCGCGCAAGCGCGGCGGCTAACGCATGATTGCGCGAATCAACACCACGCGCCGCGCAAGCGCGGCGGCTAACACATGATTGGCCGAGTTAACACCGAGTTCACTACCACGCGCCGCGCAAGCGCGGCGGCTAACGCATGATTGCGCGAGTTAACACCACGCGCCGCGCAAGCGCGGCGGCTAACACATGCTTGGCCGAGTTAGCCGCCGAGTTCACTACCACGCGCCGCGCAAGCGCGGCGGCTAACACATGCTTGGCCGAGTTAACACCGAGTTCACACCACGCGCCGCGCAAGCGCGGCGGCTAACGCATGCTTGGCCGAGTTAGCCGCCGAGTTCACTCGGCGCGCGCCGTGCTTTAGCGCTTGACCTCGTTCCCCCGCGCGGTAGGCTCCGTCGCGAAAAGCCGAAACCAGAAACGCGACGCCATGACGAGTCAGCGACAACTCGCCGAGTCGGTCATCGGGCGCCTGCGCGGGGCCGGACACGAGGCACTGCTCGCCGGCGGATGCGTGCGCGACCTGCTCCTCGCCCGGCACGCCAAGGACTACGACGTCGCCACCAGCGCGCTGCCCGAAGACGTGCTTGCACTCTACCCGGACGCCCTGACGGTCGGCCAGGCGTTCGGCGTCGTCGTCGTCCACGACGGTGCGGTGCAGGTCGAGGTCGCCACGTACCGCAGCGACGCCGCGTACACCGACGGCCGCCACCCCGACGCCGTCACGTTCACCGACGCACGCCAGGACGCCCTGCGCCGCGACTTCACCATCAACGCCATGTTTCTCGACCCGACAAGCGACGAGATCACTGACTATGTGGGCGGGCAAAAGGACCTCAAGAAGCGCGTCATCCGGGCGGTGGGCGACCCGCGCGCCCGGTTCGCCGAGGACCACCTCAGGATGCTGCGTGCGGTGCGGTTTGCGGCCGAACTCGGGTTCGACATCGACCGGTCGACGGCACGCGCCATCCGCGACCTGGCCGCAAAGGTCGCTCTGGTCAGCGGCGAACGCATCGCCGCGGAACTGGCCCGGCTCCTGACCGCCCCGCCCGCCGGACGCCGCCGCGGCCTCGAACTCGCCGACGAACTCGGCCTGCTCGCACATCTGCTGCCAGAGGTCCACGCCACCCACGGGACCGACCAGGGCCCCACCGTCCATCCGGAGGGCGACGTGTTCGTCCACACGGTCCTGTGCGTCGAGCACCTGAGGGAGCCGACGTTTGAACTCGCCCTGGCCGCACTCCTCCACGACGTCGGAAAGCCGAAAACCGCCATGCTCCGCGACGGCAAGTGGACCTTCTACAGCCACGCAAAGGTCGGCGAGGAGGCGGCGGCCCAAGTCTGCCGGCGTCTGCACCTCAGCAACTTCGAGCGGCGGCGCGTCACGTGGCTCGTCCGCCAGCACATGAACCTGCTGAACTGGGACCAGATGCGAGAGGCTCGCCTGAAACGCCTCTTCGCCCACGACGGGTTCGACGAACTGGCGGAACTGTGGCGGGCCGACTGCCTGGCGTCCGGCGGCACCGCCGAGGAGTACGAGGCCCTCATGGTGCGATACCGCGCCACGGGCCGGCAGGAACTGCGTCCCACGCCGCTCATCTCCGGACGCGATTTGATTGAAATGGGCCTCGAACCCGGCCCCGCCTTCCGCGAGATCCTCGACCACGTCTACGACGCCCAACTCGAGAGCCGCGTCACCACCAAGGACGACGCCCTCGCCCTGGCCCGCAAGGTCGCCGCCAAGCAATCCAGCCCGGAAGGCTGAACCGCACGCGGCAGTGTAAGTGGGGACGGCGGCCGGTTACGATACCTTCTTGACGAGCAGGCTGGCGTTGTGGCCGCCGAAGCCGAAGGAATTGGTGGCGGCACAGGCGATCTTCATCTCGCGCGGCTCCAGCGCCACGTGATTCAGGTCGCATTCGGGGTCGGGGTGCTCCAGGTTGATCGTCGGCGGCGCGACCTGGTCGCGGAGCGCGAGGATCGTCGCGGTAAACTCCACGCCGCCGCTTGCACCCAGCAGGTGCCCGACGCTCGACTTGGTGCTCGAGATGGCGACGCGTGCGGCATGGTCGCCGAAGACCTGCTTGATGGCCTTCGTCTCGGAGATGTCTCCCAGCGGCGTGCCGGTGCCGTGGGCGTTGATGTAGTCGACCGAGACGGGTTCGGCGCCCGCGTCTTGGAGCATGGCGCGCATCGCCGCCGCAGCGCCGCGGCCGGTGGCGTCGGGTCGGACGATGTGGCAGCCGTCGCCGCTCATGCCGAAGCCGGTGATCTCGGCGTAGATACGCGCGTCGCGGCGCTTGGCGTGCTCGTATTCTTCCAGGACGATGATGCCGGCCCCTTCGCCCAGGACGAACCCGTCTCGGTCGCGGTCGAAGGGGCGTGAGGCCCGCTCCGGCTCGTCGTTTCGGGTCGAGAGGGCGCGGTTCGTGCAGAAGCCGGCCAGTCCCAAGGGCGTCACGGCCGCCTCGGACCCGCCGGCAACCATGATGTCGGCCTCGTTGCTCATGATGGTCCAGAAGGCCTGGCCGATGGCGTTGTTGGCGCTGGCGCAGGCGTTGGCGACACCGGCGTTGGGGCCCTTGATGCCGAAGAGGATGGAAACCTGGCCGGCGGCGGCGTTGATCATGAGTTTGGGGATCATGAACGGCGAGACGCGCATAGCCCCCTTCTCAAGGAGCCGTTTGTGCTGCTGCTCGAACTCCGTCAGTCCGCCGATGCCGCTGCCGACGATGACGCCGGCCCGGAACGGGTCGGGCAGATTCTTGAGGTCCAGGCCGGAGTCTTCAACGGCCTTGATGGCCGCCACAACGGCCATCTGGCTGAACCGGTCCATGTGCCGGGCTTGGCGTTTTTCGAGATAGGCCCCCGGATCGAAGTCTTTGATCTCGCCGGAAATCTGGACGCTGTAATCCGAGACGTCAAAAGACTCGATGCGGCTGACGCCGGACTCGCCGGCGAGCAACCGCTCCCAGAAGACATCCACCTCGTGTCCGAGCGAGGTCACGAGGCCGAGACCCGTTACCACAGCGCGGCGGCTCATCGGTTACAGGTGCGCCTCCACGTAGTCGAGCGCTTGGCCGACGGTCTGGATTTTCTCGGCATCCTCGTCGGGAATGCTGATGTCGAACTCGTCCTCGAATTCCATAACGAGTTCAACGGTGTCGAGCGAGTCGGCCCCCAGGTCGTTGACGAACGACGTTTCTCGGGTGATCTGGGCCTTATCGACACCCATCTGCTCTGCCACGATTTCCGCAACGCGTTGCTCGATGGTTGCCAAGGTTATTCCTCCATCCTGCTTCTCGTTCCCGGATTCAGTGATCCCCCGCCGGAACCCGCGACGGGTGGATATTCCTCTCCGCTACGGCGCCATCCCTCCGTCGACCGGCAAGACGTGGCCGGTGATGTAAGCCGCGTCGTCGCCGGCGAGGAAACAGACGGCCCGTGCCACTTCTTCGACCGTGCCCATCCGCTTCAGCGGGATGGCGGCCAGGGCGTTTTCCTTCGCCTTTTCGGGCAGCACCCGCGTCATCTGGGTGTCGATGAAGCCCGGCGCAACGGCGTTGCAGCAGATGTTTTTGCGTGCCAGTTCCCTGGCGACGGTTCGCGTAAAGCCGACGACTCCCGCCTTGGAGGCCGAGTAGTTGGCCTGCCCCGGGTTGCCCACCAGTCCGGAGACGCTCGCCATGTTGACGATGCGGCCGGACTTCTGGCGGACCATGTACCGGCTGGCGTGTTTGGTCATCAGGAACGTGCCTTTGAGATTGACGGCCATCACGAGGTCCCACTCGTCGGCATCCATCCTCAAGAGGAGGTCGTCGCGCGTGATGCCGGCGTTGTTGACAAGGATGTCGATCTTGCCGGTTTTCTCAACGACCTCGTCGAAGAGTTTCTCGACGGCCGCCTCATCGGTCACGTCCACAACGAACGTCAGGACCTCCTTGGCCCCGGACAGGTTACCGGCTGCTTCCTTGAGTTGGTCCGCGAGCACGTCCACGAGGACGACCGCAGCGCCGCCTTCGGCCAGTTGCCGCGCAACCTCCAAGCCGATGCCGCGGGCCGCGCCCGTCACGATGGCCGTCTTGCCCTCGAACGTCATTCGCCCTCTCCCTTGCCGAACGCTTCGACGTCGGCCGCCGTGCCGATCGTCACGGCTGCGCGGCCGATCTTGCGGTCAATCCGCTTCAAGAGGCCCGTCAGCACGCGGCCGGGGCCGATCTCGAAGAACCGGTCGAAACCATCGGCAATCAAGCGCTCGACGCCCTGCTGCCAACGGACCGCCCCATCGACCTGGCGTGCGAGCAGGTCCGCCACCCCGGCCGCGACACTATAGTAATCCCCGGTCACGTTTGCAACCACAGGGAATTGGAGTTCCTGGAATCGGAGGCCGCGAAGTTCCGACGCCAGTTTCTCCCGAGCCGAAGCCATCAGGGGCGAATGAAACCCGCCGGCTACCGTAAGCGGCATGGCACGCTGGGCGCCGAGGCTCTCGGCCACCTCACACGCCCGGTCGCAGGCCGCCTTCACGCCACTCACGACGACCTGCCCCGGACAGTTGTAGTTCGCGGACCAGATGATACCGGCCTGGCGCGCGGCGTCGCAAATCTTTTCCGCGCCCGCCTCGTCCACGCCGATGAGCGAGACCATGCCACTTTCTTGAGCGTCGCAGGCCTCCTGCATGTAGCGGCCGCGCAGGTGCGTCAACTGTACGGCGTCGTCGAACTCGATGGCCGCGGCGGCCACCAGGGCGGTGTACTCGCCCAGGCTGAGTCCCGCCGCCGCCTCGGGCGCCAGCGCCCTGCCCGCCTCAGTAGTCCGCAGCGCTGCCAGTGCGGCCAGGCTGGTCACAAGGATGGCCGGCTGGCTGATGTCGGCGGACGTCAGGCGCGCTTCGGGCCCTTCGAAACAGACCTGCGACAACGAAAAGCCCAGCATCTCGTCGGCGCGGTCATACAGCGCCTTCGCCTCGGGAAACGTCTCGGCGAGGTCCTTTCCCATACCCACGTACTGGGCCCCCTGGCCGGGGAACAGAAAGGCGGTCTTACCCATGTGCGGCTCTCTCTGCTGTCAATGCCTGACGACGGCGCCGGCCCAGGTCAGGCCGCCGCCGAAGGCAACGAGGAGGGCCGTGTCGCCGACAAGTTCACCAAACCGCTTCTACCCCGCGACCATCCGGATGTGGGCGATCTCGTGGCGGGCCACTGGGCGCAACTGGGAAGATTCCAGCGTGACGACGGCCACCGTCTCGCCATCCAGCGTGACGAACTCAACCTCATATCCGGCCCCACCCTCGTGCACGAGAACAACTGTGCCGATGTCGCCTGCGCGCAAGCCCTGTCCCGGCAAGTCCTCCGCAAGAACAACTGTTTCGTGCTCTTTCATAACGTCATTCTCCCGCACACGGATAAGCCGTAACCAGACGTGGCACGGCTTCACCTTTGCCAACAAACCAGACCACACGAACCATCCGACTTCGGCCGCCAGGCGTCCTCAACACACCCTCAACCGTGTACTTGACCCCGAAGCGAGATGGCTCCGTGCCGACAACCTCGTGCTCGACCGCATGGCGGCGAAGCGCTTCCGCTAATACCTGCCACGCACCTGCCGCAAAGCCGCATCCTACAAAGAACGCCGCCTTGCCGCGCCCCGCCGGATGCGTTGCCGAGAGCAGATAACCCCGAACCTTCTCCTCCGAGATGACAGCCTCCTCGACACCGGGCAACCTGGCCATTACACCGCCACCTCGATTTCGCGTGTGGCCACGGTCAGCGGCATCCCGGCTTTGGCGCGGGCCTGGAGACACCCTTGAATCGCCTCGCGGATGTTCGCCAGCGCCTCTTCCTCGCTCTTTCCTTGTGAGACACAGCCGGGAATCGCCGGGCATTCGACCACCATCATGCCGGTCTCATCGCGCTCCAACGTCACGGTCAGTTTCATGGCGACCACCTCCACACGATCTTAGCCACCCCATCACCAACGAGTCAAGCGTCCCACGAAGGGCGTCCCGTTCTAGTGTCTGATGGCGGCGCCGGCCCAGGTCAGACCGCCGCCGAAGGCGATCAGAAGGGCCACCTCGCCGGGGCCGAGGTCCCCCTGGCGGCGGGCCTCGTCGTGGGCGATCGCCACGCTCGCACCCCCGGTGTTGCCGTACTTGTCGATGTTCAGAAAGACCTTCTCGGTCGGAAAACCCATGCGGCCGGCGGCGGCGTTGATGATCCGCGTGTTCACCTGGTGCGGAATCACCAACCTCACCTGGTCCACCGTCAGGTCGCATGCCTTCATGCACTCCTCAATGAGTTCCTGCATCTTGAGGACGGCGAACCTGAAGACCTCCCGCCCGCGGATATGCATGTAATGCAGCCGCTGATCGACGGTTTCGTGCGAGGGCGGCCTGCGAGACCCGCCGGCCGGCAGCAGCATCATCGTGCCGCCCGACCCGTCGGCATAGAGCGTCGTGTAGAGGATGCCCGTATCGGGCTCGTCGGACGCCTGGACCACAGCCGCACCCGCCCCGTCGCCGAACAGCACGCACGTGGACCGGTCGGTGTAATCGGTGATACAGGACAGGACCTCGGCGCTGGTCACGAGGACGGTCCGGGCCTGGCCCGTCAGGATAGCGGCCCGTGCCTGGGCCAGCCCGTAAATGTGCCCGCTGCACGCTGCCGTCAGGTCGAAGGCGCCGGCGCCGGTGCATCCGAGGCGGTCCTGGAGCCAGCACGCGGTGGCCGGCAGCGTGTTGTCGGCCGTAATCGTGGCACAGATAACGAGGTCCACGTCCGCCGGCTCAACGCCGGCATCGTCGAGAGCCCGGCGGCATGCCTCGATGGCCAAGTCGCTGGTGGCCTGGTCGTGCTCGGCGATGCGGCGCTGCTTCATGCCCGTCCGCTTGGTGATCCACTCGTCGTTGGTATCGACGATCCGGGTGAAATCTTCGTTGGTCATGACGCGCTCGGGCACGTACATACCGGTGCCGATGATGCGCGCGCTGGCCGGTCGGGAGTTCCAGGCCGCAGGACGGCTCATGCGTTCTTCCCTCCCGCCCGGGCCACCTCCTGGACGATGATGCGATTGACCTGCTGGCGGGCATAGGTGGCGGCCACCCGCAGCGCGTTGGCGATGCCCCGGGCCCTGGCGTTTCCGTGGCAGATGATGACGACGCCGTCGACGCCCAGCAGCGGCGCCCCGCCGTATTCCTCGGCGTCGTGTCGGCGCTGGAGGTCTTTCATGACCGGAAGGAGGGCGGCCTTGGCCTCCGACTCCATCGCGGCGACCTCCTGCATGATGGTCTCGAAGACGCTTTCGGCCAGGGCCTCGACGGTCTTGAGGACGATGTTGCCGACGAAACCGTCGCAGACGACGACGTCGAAGCGTCCGTTGAAGATGTCGCGGCCTTCGGCGTTGCCACAGAATCGCAGGCGGGATCGCTCCATCAGGTCGCGGGCCTCGCGGGCCAGTTCGTTGCCCTTATCGCTCTCCTCGCCGATACTGAGGATGCCGACGCGCGGCTCAGCGACGTCGAAGACCTCGCGCGCATACACGCTGGCCATGACACCGTACTGGAGCAGGTGAACCGGCCGGCTGTCCACGTTCGCGCCAACATCGATGACAACGACCGGACCGTGGAACGCCGGCAACACGACGCTGATGCCCGGCCGGCGGATGCCCGGCAGTCGCCTGGCGATCATGTGGGCCGCCGCCACGAACGCGCCCGTGTTGCCGGCGCTGACGACGGCGTCGGCCTTACCCCTGGCCACCAGTTCAACCGCCCGCCGCATCGACGAGTCGGGCTTCTTGCGGACGGCCTCGACGGGCGGCTCGGCCATGGTCACCCGCTCGGAGGCGTGAACGATCGCGAGTCGCTCGCGGGACGCGCCGGCGGCGTCCAGTTCCGCCTCGACGGCCACCTGGTCGCCGACCAGGAGGAACTCCTCCTCGGGCAACGCATCGCGTGCCGCCAGAGCGCCGCGGACGATCTCGCCCGGCGCGTTGTCTCCACCCATGGCATCGATCGCCAACCGCACCGCCTATTCCTCCTCGATGGTGAGGACCTCGCGGCCGCGATAATGGCCGCAGTTACTGCACACGGCGTGCGGCAGCGTGGCGTGACCGCACTGCTTGCAGACGATGGTCTGAACGGGCGTCAAGGCAAGATGCGACCGTCGCTTGCGTTTTCTGGCCTTGGATGTTCTCCTTTTCGGAACCGGCATGTCGTCCTCCTTTGGGACCTTCCCGCGAGCAAAGGCGTCTACGACCATTGTTGACGGCACAAAAGGGCGGAATGCTACAAAGCCGCCCCGCGGCGGTCAACCCAAAAAGTCAGGCGGCGCAAGGGCGGCGGGTGGCCGCACCCACCGCCCTGGCACGTTCCATCGCGTGACGAGGCCACCGGGAGCTTCCGCTCCCGGCTCGAACGGCACGGCGCTCGCATCGAGCCGGCCGCGGGAGCGGCCGGGGGCGCTATTCGGCGCCGCTCAGTTGTTCGCGCACAAGGTCAGGAACCTTGGCCAGGGCGCCGGGCAGCGCGTCGGCGTTCTTGCCCCCGGCCTGGCCGAAGTCCGCCCTGCCGCCCCCACCGCCGCCCACCATCTTGGCGACGGCACGGATAAGATTCCCCGCATGGACACCCTTCTCGACGAGGTCCTTCGTGGCGGCGGCCACCAGGTTGACCTTGCGGCCCTCACAACTCGCCAGAACGATCAGGATGCTGCCCAGTTTGGCGCGTGCGGCGTCGCAGGCCTCGCGAAGTGAGCCGAGGTCGGCGCCTTCGACCTGGCTCACCGCGAGCGGCACGCCGCCGGCGTCCTCGACCTTCTCTATCACCTCGTCCAGCCCGCCGCGCTTGGTCAGGCTGCGGGCCTGGGCCAGTTCGTTCTTGAGGTCCTTGATCTGCCGCTGCAGCCCTTCGACGCGGTCTATGAGCGTATCGGGCGTGGCCTTGAGGCTCCGGCAAACGGACGCCATGCGGTCCTCTTCCTCGTGGAGGTAGTCGAGGGCGCCCTTGCCCGTGACGCCGGTAATGCGGCGGACACCCGCCGCTACGGATTCCTCGCCGGTGATCTTGAAGAGTCCGATGCGGCCGGCACTCGCCAGGTGCGTCCCGCCGCACAGTTCCCTGCTAAACCGGCCGATGGAGACGACACGGACCACGTCGTCGTACTTTTCGCCGAAAAGGGCCATGGCGCCGAGGCTTCGGGCCTCCTCGATCGGCATGTGCCGGACGCCGACGTCGGCCGCCTCCAGGATGCGCTCGTTCACAAGGTCCTCAACCTTCCGCCGCTCCTCCAGCGACAGGGCCGTCGGATGGGTGAAGTCGAACCGCAGCCGCTCCGGCGACACCTCCGACCCGGCTTGGTGGACGTGCTCGCCCAACGCCAGGCGCAAGGCCCACTGCAAGAGGTGCGTGGCCGTGTGGTTGCGGGCGGTGGCAAGGCGGCAGTCGGCGTCGACGGCGGCGCGGACTCGCCGGCCCCGCTGGATGCGGCCCTTCTCGACCTTCGCGAGGTGGACGATAAATCCGTGGTCGAGGATCGTGTCGCCGACGGCGGCCGTGCCGTCGGGCCCCTCGAGCGTGCCGACATCGCCTACCTGGCCGCCGGCGCGGGCGTAGAACGGCGTACGGTCCAGGAGCACCTGGGCGTCGGTCCCCGCGTCGGCCTTCTCGACCCATTCGTCGCCGGCGAAGATGGCCAGGACGGTGGCCTCGCCTTCGGCGCACTCGTACCCGTCGAACTCGGTGGACAGGTTCTCGCGGTGGAGGCGCTCCAGGGCCTGCGGCGAGAGGGCCTCGCGTTTGAAGACGATGGCCTCGTCGCCGAACCCGGAGCCTGCCCGCGACTGCTCGCGGCGGCCTTCCATGGCCTGCTCGAAGCCTTCGCGGTCGAAACGCAGCCCCTCTTCCTGCAGCCGCTGCTCCATGAACTCGATCGGGATGCCGTGCGTGTCGTAGAACTGGAAGAGCGCGTCGGCTGCCATCGCCTCCTGGCCATCGGACTTCAACCGGCCGACCGTATCCTCAAACCGGCGAATGCCGACGGACTCCTCAATGGCGGCGGTGAAGCGCTTCTCCTCGGCCTCCAGGATGTTAAGGATGGTGTCTTTGCGCTGCCCGATTTCCGGATACGTCCCGCCCATCGTCTTTTCGACCACCGGCACGAGCCGCGAGAGAAACGGCCCGGCGATGCCAAGGTGGCGGCCGTCGAGAGCCGCGCGGCGAATGAGTTTGCGCACGACGTAGCCGCGACCGTACCGGTCGGGCAGCGCCCCGTCGGCGATGCAGAACGCCACCGACCGCACGTGCTCGGCGATGCGGCGCAAACGTCGGTCTGTATCATTCGTATTGCCCGGCAAGTATTTCGTGCCGGCAAGTTCGGCACACGCCTGGACGATCGGCAGCATGACATCGATGTCCATGTTGGTCGGGGCGTTCTGCATGATGGCGGCCATGCGTTCGAGGCCCATGCCCGTGTCGATGTTCCGGGAAGGCAGGGGGACGAGCCGGCCGCCTTCCTGGCGGTCGAACTGCTGGAGGACGAGGTTCCAGACCTCGACGAAGCGGCTGGAATCGTTTTCGGGTGTCGAGTTCTCGACCGTCGAGACGCCCGTGTCGATGAGTATCTCGGTGCACGGGCCGCACGGACCGTTGGGGCCTTTCGACGGGGCGGACTCGGGCCAGTAGTTCTCCTTCTCGTCGAAACGCCAGATGCGGTCTTCGGGGACGCCGACGATTCTATTCCATATCTCGAACGTCTCCTCGTCGTCTTCGAAGATCGTGATGTGGAGCCTCTCGGGGGGCTGGTCCATCTCTTCGAGCATGAACTGCCAAGCCCACTGGCACGCTTCCCTCTTGAAGTAGTCGCCGAAGGAGAAGTTGCCGAGCATCTCGAAGAAGGTCATGTGCCAGCGGGTGACGCCCACGTTGTCGATGTCGCCGGTGCGGAGGCACTTCTGGCAGGTGGCGACCCGTGTGAAGTCGGCGGCGCGCGGGCCGAGAAACTGCTCCTTGAACTGGTTCATTCCCGCGCCGGTAAACAGGAGCGTGGGGTCGTTGTGCGGAATGAGGGAGTCGGACGCGATGATGCGGTGATCGCGTTTGCGGAAGAACTCGAGGAAGCGGCTGCGGATTTCGTCGGTTGTCACGTCCAGACTCCTGAAGTCCGGCGCAAATCCTGCGTCAGATAGAATGCACATCCTAGCGGGAATCGGCGGTTTTGCAAGCGTCAAGCGATACTGAGACGGGATTGCCATGGCCTTCCTGCCCGAAACGGGCCACATCCTCCTCAGACAAAAGCCCGCCAAATCCGGCGTAGTCGTTTGACAAAGGCCCAAACGTGCGCATACTTCCTGTGGTACTCGGGGGAGTTCCAACCGGCTGATAGGAAAGTCGTGCGTCTGCGCACCTGCGTGCCGCAGGGTGCCGGATGGTGTGTCCGTGGGGCCGTCTCACATTTGGGAAGAGGGGAATACTCATGCGTCGCTTAGCCATCGCCTGCCTGCTCGCCGTGGTCGTTGCCGGCCCTGCCGCTGCAGCGCCGTTCCAGGTCCAATTCGACGTGCAGTACCTCGGCTCGTTCACGGTGGAACTGCACGACGACACGCCGCTGCACCGCGACAATTTTCTGCAGTACGTGACCGACGGCGCGTTTGCCGACTCGATCATCCACCGGAGCGACCGTTCGGTCGACATCATCCAGGGCGGGGGATTTTACTTCGTGGGCACCACGATTATGGATATTCCCATACCTTATGACCCTGTGCCTCACGAGGCCGACCTCGGATGGTCCAACCTGCTGGGCACGCTCAGCGCCGCCAGGACCGGCGACCCCGACAGCGCCACCTCCGGGTGGTTCCTCAACATGGCCGACAACAGCGACATCTACGACCCGGTGACGGAACCGCCGGGAGAAGAACGCGACGGCTACACCGTGTTCGGTCACGTCGTGGACGGGTGGGACGTCGCCGAGGCGATCTACGCCCTGACCGTGTGGGACGCCACGACGCTCTTGGGCGGCGCCTTCGGCGACTTGCCGCTGCACGATACCTTCGACAACACCGGACCGCTGTACGCGGACGATTTCGTGATCATCACCTGGGCCGAGGTCGTGCCGGAACCGGCCACGCTGGCGCTTCTTGCCGCCGGCGCCCTGGCGCTGCTTCGCCGCCGCAGAAAGTAGGCTGCCGCCGGACCATCACAAGACATGCAAAACCACGGCCCGCCACGGCGGGCCGTGTTCTTTTCGACGCGCCGCGCAAGCGCGGCGGCTAACAGGGCGTGCAGGCTGTCAGTCTCTCGGCTTCTCCTTCGGCTTCTCCTTCGGCTTCTCTTTCGCGCCGCCCTTCTCGTCCGGCTTCGTCGCCCCGGGCGCCTGGATAACCTTTACGCCGATGCCCGTGACGTGGACGAGGCACTTGCCTTTGACGTCGCCGACGGCCTTGCTGAACTCCGTGACGGAGGCGATCTTCGTCTCGCCCACCTGGTCGATGACCATTCCGGGCATGATGCCGGCATCGGCCGCCGCCGAACCGTCCCGGACCTCTCGCACGAAGACACCCTTGTCGCTCTTTGCGAGGCCGATCTGCTCCCGCAACTCGTCGGTCAGCGGTTCGACGCGCGTGCCGCGCCACCACCGAATGCCATAGCGGCTGACGAGGACCTCCCGCGGCGCCGGCCGCCGGGCCACCTCAACGGTCACCCGTTTCTGCTTGCCGTTTCGCAGGACCAGGAGCGTCACTTTCTCGCCGACGGGCGTGGCTTGGACGATCTGGATAACGTCGTCCGGGCTGCGGACGGTCTCTTTGCCGATGCCGACCACGACGTCGCCCGCCCGGACACCCGCCTTCGCGCCCGGCGCATCGGGCAGGACCTGGGCCACGTGGGCGCCGCTGCCGACCTCGGCCCCGCTCTCTTTGGCCTGCTCCTGGCCCACCTCATCGATCACGACACCGATGTAGCCGTAAACGATCTTCTCGCCCCGCTTCAAGCGCTCGATGATGGCCCGCGTACCGGAGGTGATCGGCACCGCGAAGCCGACGCCGTCGCTGGCGCCGGTCCGGCTCGAGATAACGGCATTGACGCCCACGACCTCGCCGTCGAGATCCACGAGCGGCCCGCCGGAATTGCCGGGGTTCACGGCCGCATCCGTCTGGATCAGGTTGCCGTAATAGCGGTCCAGTTCCTGACCGATGCCGGGGATGGCCCGTCCCGTTCCGCTGACGATGCCGAACGAGAGGCTGGCCTGGCCGTCGCGGCCGAACCCGAACGGGCTGCCCAGTGCCAGGACGAATTGCCCGCGCCGGAGGCGAGACGCGTCGCCGAGCCTGGCCGCCGGCAGCCCCTTGGCGTCGATACGGATAACCGCCAGGTCGCGCCGGGGGTCGGTCCCAACCACCTTGGCGCGGTAGCGTTTGCGCGTTGCCAGGGTCACCTGAATCTCGGTAGCGTCTCGCACGACGTGCTCGCTCGTGAGGATGAACCCGCCGGACGAGATGAGAAAGCCCGACCCGTTGCCCTGGGAGCGGAACGGGACGCGCGGGTGGTTCGGATAGCGCCGGAAGAATTCGCGGAGTTCGTCGGGCAGCGCATCGAGACCACCGTCGGGGGCGCCCAACCCCAAGGTTCCTCCGGCCGGTTCCCGCACCACACGGATATTGACTACCGCCGGCGAGACCGCCTCGGCAGCCCGTTCGATCGCCGTCTCGACCGCCTTGGCCGCATCCATCGAGGCCGCACCCGCCGCGGCGCCCGACGCAAACACGCCCACGCAGAACACGGCCGCGGCCGGCCCGACCAACCGGTTCAACGGTGCGGCGAAAGTTCTGTGGCGTGCGTGCGCGGCGGGTCTCCGCACCCGCCGCGACAGTGGCGTCGAAAGCGCGGTGGGTCCGGAGACCCACCGCGCACAGCCTATGCCAGACCGCGCACGGCTTCTGTCAGACCGCTTAGACTGCATGACGCTACCCCTCCCCATCCCCCTCGTCGTCTTCGCCCGGTTCGGCCGGTTCCACCCCGTCATCGGCGGCAGAGGCGTCAGGGGCCTCATCGACCAAGCCCTTTGCGACAAGGATCTTGGCCCGGATCTCCTCGGCCAGGTCCTTGTTCTCTTCAAGGAAGGCCCGCGCGGCTTCGCGTCCCTGCCCCAGCCGCACTTCGCCGCACGAGAACCACGCGCCGCTCTTCTCGACGACGCCCACCTCGGCGCCCAGGTCCAGGAGGTCGCCCTCGGCGCTGATGCCGCCCTGATGCCGCGGATCGAAGAGGATGTCGAACTCGGCGTTCTGGAACGGCGGCGCGACCTTGTTCTTGACGACCTTGGCCCGCGTGCGGCTGCCGACGGCCTTGTCGCCGTCCTTCAGCGTGGTGATTCGCCTGAGGTCGATCCGGACGCTGGAGTAGAACTTCAGCGCCCGTCCGCCGGGCGTCGTCTCGGGGTTGCCGTACATCACGCCGATCTTCTCGCGGATCTGGTTCAGGAAGACGACGGCCGTATGGCTCTTGGAGATCGAGCCGGTCAGTTTCCGCAGCGCCTGGCTCATGAGCCGTGCCTGGAGGCCGACGTGCACGTCGCCCATCTCGCCGTCGATCTCGGCCCGCGGCACCAGTGCCGCCACGCTGTCGATCACGATGATGTCCACGGCGGCGCTTCGGACCAGGAGGTCGCATATCTCCAAGGCCTGTTCGCCCGTGTCGGGTTGGCTCACGAGCAGCGACTCCAGGTCCACGCCCACCCGCCTGGCCCACGCGGCGTCGAAGGCGTGCTCGGCGTCGATGAACGCCGCCACCCCGCCGAGGCGCTGAGCGTTCGCGATAACCGAGAGGCCCAGGGTCGTCTTGCCGGAGGCCTCCGGCCCGAAGAACTCCGCCACACGTCCGCGCGGCAGGCCGCGGCCGCCGAGGGCCAGGTCCAGGCTGATGCTGCCCGTCGGGATGCACGGGGCGTCCACGTGCAGGTCGCCCGACAACCGCATGATCGCGCCTTTGCCGTACTGCTTCTCAATCTGCGACATGACGCGGCTCAGGTTGGTCGCCCGCGCATCGAGGTCCTCAACGTACGCGACGGGTTCCTTTTCGGGCTTCTGTTTCTTCTTCGCCATAATCGAGGCTCCTTTGCTGTGGGCTCTGCGCCCGTCGTTCGCCCCGTGCCCTTGCTATTCACATGCCACGGCTGGTTGAAGCCCGTGCGATACGCGCCGCGCAAGCGCGGCGGCTAACCAAACACGAATCAACCGCCGAGGGCAATGCACGACAACGGCGGCTAACCATACACGAATCAACCGCCGAGGGCAATGCACGACAGCGGCGAATATGTCGGTCCCTGGCGCGATAGCACACTTTTCATGACAACGATCTCGTTCGCCTCAAACGGCGGGCCTTGATGGTCGGCCATCTCCGCGACGGCCGCGCTGAGTTCGCCGAGCCCACTGCCACCGCGCACACGGCCGAGCGTGAGGTGCGCCCGGTAGGAACGCTTCTCGATTCTCTCGGCGAATCGGGCGGTCGCATCCGCCACGGCCTTTTGGAGACGGAGGAGGTCGCCGGTCGGCTCGTCGATGCCAACCCAGATGACGCGTGGCCGTCCGTTCGGCGGAAACTGCCCCACCCCGGTCGCACAAAGCGAAAGAGGCCTGAAACCCGCCACGGCCTGCCGCACCGCCGCCTCAAGTGCATCGACCCGCTCGACAGCCACATCGCCAAGGAACACCAGCGTCAGGTGGACGAGATCCGTGCGAACCCAGCGGACCTTGCCGCCCGCGCCGCGCAGCCGCTCCTGGCAGCGGACGAGGTAGTCACGGACCTCCGGCGGCATCTCGATGGCAATGAACGTTCGGACCGTTTCGCTCATGGTCGCGCCCGCGCGGAAGGCTTGCAAACCAGCACGGCACAGTATATCGTTCCGCACGCGCGGGACAAGCCCCGAACGTTCAAACGCGCGGGGCAAGCCCCGCGGCTAACACGGCAACGTTCGGCTAACACGGCATCTCACAAATCGAGCATCTCGTGGTACTCGCGGAGGCGCCCTTCGATCTCGCCGATCGTCAGGCCCTCGAGCCGATGGGCACCGAAATCCTCGATCGTGAAACTCGCCGTCACCGTTCCGTACGCCAGGGCAAGACGCAGGTCTTCGAGCGTGATTTCGTGGTCGAGGCCGGCCAGGCGCCCCATCATGCCGCCGGCAAACGAGTCGCCGGCGCCGGTCGGGTCGCGGACGTCGCCCTTCGAGTACGCCGGGAACGCGGCGCGGAGAACGCTGGCTGCCTCGTGCGCCTCCGCCTTGAGGTTGCGGCCGGCAATCCGTGCGCCCTCGGACCCCATCTTGGTGACGACGAACCTCGGCCCCCACTCGAGGATGCGCTCCTCGGCCATCGCCAGGTCGTCTTGGCCGGTAAGCATCCGCGCCTCGCCGTCGTTCAGGACGAGGCCGTCGATCCTGGCGAGCAGTTCCATCAGTTCGTCGCGTGTGTTCTCGATCCAGAGGTTCATCGTGTCGGCGACAACCAGCGTGGGACTATCCACCTGGTCGAGAACCGACATCTGGGTGACCGGGCTGCCGTTGGCCAGGAACACGAGGTCTGTCTCCCGCCACGCCTCCGGGATGGCCGGCCTGAAGTCGCCGAAGACGTTCAACTGGACGTCGTCGGTCGTGGCCTCGTTCATGTCGCCTTCGTACGAGCCCTTCCAGCGAAAGGTCTTGCCGCCCTCAACCAGCCGGAGGCCGGCCGTATCGACGCGCCGCGACTCCAGCACCCGGCGGTGCGCGTCGGGGAAATCCTCCCCCACCACACCCACCAGCCGCACCGGTGCATGCAGCGACGCCGCCATCGAGAAATACGTCGCGGACCCGCCGAGCACGTCGCGCACCTCACCGTGCGGCGTCCTGATGCTGTCAAACGCGATCGAACCTACGACCAGAAGCGAATGAGCCACGCGGTTTCCCTTTCGTCTTGAGTCGTGCAGGAACGGTTATCCTGCCGGCGCGACACACAGGACCAACGTCTGTCGCGCCAGCGGACCAACGGGCAGGAACTGCTCCACGCTCATACCGGCTTCGGCAACATCGCTGCGAATCGTCGCCCGGGTCTCGCCCGGGTACCGCCCGCGCAGGCGGTCGCGAAGCCCACGCCACGAGCGCCGGTTGTAAAACGAGAACAGCACCCAGCCTGCGCTGACACGGGCCAGTTCCCGCAGCACCACGACGCGCTCCTCCCCCGTGCGGACGCGATGCACCAGACGCATCGACAACGCCAACTCGAACCGGCCGTCCCCAAACGGCAGACGCCGGGCATCCGCGGTAACCAGGCGGCAGATTCCGCCCGCCTCCACGGCCGCCTTCCGGGCCAGACCCAGCATCTCGGCCGAGACGTCCACGCCCACGCAGCCGCGCCCGTCCGACGCCAGCGTCCGCAGGAACCGGCCCGTGCCGCACGGCACGTCCAGAACCGGGCCGACGACGCTCAGGTCCTCGACCAACTGGGCGACGAGCCGGCGCTCGGCGGCATCGACCTTGCGGCCGTGACGTGAGCGGCCGAACCGCCGGTCGCGATAGTTCTCGGCGTCGCCCACGCTCGCGTATCGGCAAGCGAACCGGTCGAGACTCTCAGGCGCCCGCTTGCCCTTTCGGACCTCGCGGGCCACGAGGTGTGCGGCCGACTTCCGGGCAATGTCGACGATCGCCTCGCCATCGGGCGCCCATTCCACGCCGCCGGGCCGGCGGGCTTCCTCCGCGGCCGCCGACACCAGCGCCTCCACGACCGGATCGTCCGCGCCGTCGAGGAGCAGAAACGCGCCGAGCGTCACGAGCATCTGCTCCAGCGCCTGCGCCGGTTCCACTCGGAACCGCGCGTGGCGAGCATCCACCAGACAGACCCGCAGCGAACGGCCCCTTCCGCAAAGAACAAGCAGGTTTTCGGCACGGGCATCCCGGTACGAGACCCCCTTGGCGGCCAAGTCCACGAGCAGTCTCGCCGCCGGCCGCATCAACGCATCAAACCCGTCGGAGCCCGGCTCGCCGGCGACCGCAAGCCAGGCCGAAAGCGGCTGCGCTCCGGCCAGATGCTCCATCAAGTAGTAGCAGGTGCGGCAGCCCCAATTTCCGGACTCGCTGACGAGGGCCAGCGGTTGCGGTATCGGCAGGCCCATCTCGTGCAGGCGAACCGCGTTGGCGAACTCCCGTGCCGCGCCGCTTCGACCCCACAGATGCAGAATGCGATTGTTGAGCGAACGGTGCTCGAACATCTTGACGAACACGTCGAACGGCAAGGACTCGGCCGTCTCCAGGAGGCCGTAGCCGCGCCCGGAGATGCCCCGACGCGGCACGGCCCGCATCGGCCCGAGCGTTTCCGGGTCGAACGCCCGGACGAGCGTCTCGCGCCACTCGGAGTCGATGCCGACCGCCCAGTTCCAGCGATATGCCATCAGCGCAGGCCCTTGCCGACCTCTCGTGCGAAAGCGCAGCATAGTCGCCGACGCGGTGGAATCAAGCCCTTTGCCTCGCCACACAAGGGCCTTGTCGCGTGCGGCGGTTATCCCTATGATGCATCGGCGCAAACGACGCGGCAACCGAATCCAGATCGCGAGTCGGGGACATCGCGGCACCGCGGCGCCCATTGAATCCGTGCGCGGTGGATCTCCGTACCCACCGCGCAGAAGACCGCGTTGTGCATCACGACAGTGCCCTTTGCGCGGCGGGTACGGAGACCCGCCGCGCAGCGCCGGAACACGATGGCCGAAGCCGAAAAAATCGAACGCATGCTCGCCCGTCCGGAACTTCAGCGCCTCTTCCGGGCCATGACAGCCAAAAAACCGGGCCGCCGGTGCTGGCTCGAACGGTTCTTCAACGCTTACGCCGACGGCTCGATACGCTGGTACCACCTCGAGTTCGCCCTGCCCTACCTGTTGACCGAGTACGTTCGCCGCAAGACCCGCGCCCGCAAGGAGACGATGCAACACCGCGTCCTCGGCAACCCCGCGACGCGGCGAGGCCTGGTGGCCACTATCCGAAGCGTCGGCCATCTCGGTCTGAAGAAGCCGCAGACCTTCGTCGCCCCCCTGATGGTCGTCTGGAACTTTACCCAGGCGTGTAACCTGAGGTGCAAGCACTGCTACCAGGAGGCCGGCCGCCGCGCCGACGACGAACTCTCGCTCGACGAGCAGAAACGCATCGTCGACATCCTGGCCGACCGCGACGTTGCGATGATCGCGTTCTCGGGCGGCGAGCCGCTGATGAGCCCCACGTTCCTCCAGATTGCCACGTACGCACACGACCAGGGAATGCACCTGACCGTGGCAACCAACGGAACGCTGTGCACGCCGGAGAGGGTCCAGGCGATGGTCGGCGCGGGAATCCGCTACATCGAGATCAGTCTGGATTCGGTCGATGCCGCGCGCCACAACGCGTTCCGCGGCGCCGGCGCGTGGGAGCGGTCGGTCGCGGGCATCCGAAACGTCGTCGCCAACCCCGACGTGAAGTGCGGCGTGGCGATGACGGTCGCCCGGTGGAACCTGGACGAGATGGAGCCGATGCTCGAGTGGTGCATCGGCGAGGGCGTCGATACGTTCTACGCCTTCAACTTCATTCCGACGGGCCGGGCCCGCGATATCGTCGAGATGGACCTCTCGCCCGACCAGCGCGAACGGATGCTCGGCATCCTCCAGAGATACCTCGTCGAGGGCCGGATCAGCATCATGTCAAGCGCCCCACAGTACGGCCGCGCGTGCATCGAACTCGGCGACCCCGCCGACCCCGTCAACACCGGCCACTACGGACACGGCGGCGGCAAGATGACCCGCATCCTCGCCAAATATGTCGGCGGGTGCGGCGCGGGACGCTGTTACATGGCCGTCCAGCCCAACGGCGACGCCACGCCCTGCGTCTTCATGCCGATCCACATCGGCAGTTTCCGGACCGATTCGTTCGAGAAGATCTGGAACCACCCCGTGATGGCACTGCTCCGCGACCGCGACGACCGGACCGGCCACTGCGCCGTGTGCGACTACAAGGCGGTATGCGGCGGCTGCCGCGCTCGCAGTTGGGCCTATTTCCACGACCTCCGCCGGCCGGACCCGGGGTGCAAGTTCAACCAAGATGCCTGGAACGAGGTCGTCCGCACCGCGGCGCCCGCCGCCGCGGTGGGGATGAAGTAGCGTTCTATCCCACGTCAGATGAGGCTTGCCGCGGGCGAGTTCTGGTCAGCCAGTGCGTGCGCCTCTGCACGACGAGCGTCATCTCAATAGCGGTCCAGCCGAGATTTTCTTCTCCCTCTTCAGGTTCTCCTAAGGTTCGATTCTCTAGAATACCGTGGCGTTGTGGCTCCGCGGTTCAGCGGTCCAGTTGGTCGGTCCCTGGAAGGCGGGGTGTCGCGGGGCTTGTGCCGCAGTGCGTCGCTCTGTTCGGGTGCACTGGTTTCGGATGCGCCGGAGCGGCGCGCAGCGCGCTTGGAGAGGCCGATGCGAGATTGGTCGAAACGGTTCGGGGGGAGCCGACTGTTGGTGTGTCTTGTCGCGGCGGCGTCAGGTTGCATGCTTGGCGGCCCGGCGGGGCCGGACACGTACATCGGCCCGAAGGCGCGGTCTGTGAGGGCGCCGGCCACAAGCGGCACAGAGAAGGCGGCTTTGCCAAAGGCAGCCGCGCGGAGTGGTTGGGGCAGCGCGAAACCGACGGCACAGACCGCCAAGGGGAACCCGACTCCGAAGGCGCCCCCGGCCGACGAGCGATCCCCGGCGTCTCCCGGCCCGGTGAAAGGGCCTCTGGCAATCTCCGTCAACGAGGCCATCGTCATGGCGTTGGAGAACAACCCGGAGTTGGCCGTGGAGCGGCTTGAGCCCGAGATCCTGGACACGGTCGCGGAGGAGGAGCAGGCGGTCTTCGACCCGCTGCTCGCGGCGGTGCTCGGCCACGAGCGGTTTCGGGCGGAGGACCTGAGTTCGGGCGGCCACTGGTTCCGGTACAACACCGACAGCGTCGTCGGCGAAGCGACGCTGACCAAACTGTTCCCCACCGGCACCACCGTCGAATTGGGAGCGTCGTCCTGGGTGGACGACGCCAGCCGCGACGGCCAGCAATTGATCGAGTCGCGCTTGGGCATGACGGTGTCGCAGGCCCTGCTGCGAGGGGCGGGAAAGGCGGTCAACCTGGCGCGGGTGCGGGAGGCGCGGTTGGACGTGCTGGCCTCAAAGTACGAGGTCCGAGGGTTTGCGGAGGCGCTCGTCGCCCTGGTGGAGCAGACGTACTGGGACTACGCCTTGGGGCGGCAGCAAATCGACATCTACAACCGGTCCATTGCGCTGGCCGAGCAACTGCTCGAAGACTGCAAAGGAAAGGTCCGGGCCGGCGCCATGCCGACGAGTGCGCTCGCGGCCGCCGAGTCCGAAGTGGCCCTGCGACGGCAGGACCTGGTAGATGCTCGCAGCAACATGGCCAAAGCGAAGGCCCTCCTGCTGGCATTCCTGAGCCCGCCGCGGGCCCAAAGCAAGGGCCGCGACCTCCGGTTCGTGGACGGCCTCGTCGCACCGCACGTCCAACTTGAGGACGTGGAGTCGCACGTTCGCGTGGCGCTGCGCATGAGGCCGGATCTGAACCAGGCCCGCGTCCTGGCCCAGCGGGAGGAACTCCAGGTCATGCGGACCCGCAACGGTCTGCTCCCTCGGCTGGACCTGTTCATGACGCTCGGAAATACGGGGTATGCCGAGACGTTCGGCGGCTCATGGAAGCGCGTCGGCGGCGACCGGTACGACCTCCTGGTCGGCCTGTCGGTGGAGTACCCTTTCGGGAACCACGGGGCCCGAGCCCAACACAAACGGGCCGTCCTCGGCCGCCGCCAGGCCGAGCACGCCATCGAGAACCTCGAACAACTCGCCGAGGTGGATGTCCAGACCGCCCACATCGAAGTGATCCGCACCAAAGAGAAAGTGGCGGCCGTTGCGGCCACACGCCGGCTCGACCAGGAGAAACTGCGGATCGAGGCCGAGAGGTTCAGAATCGGACAGGCGAGTTCGTTCCAGGTCGCGCGGGCCCAGCGCGATCTCGTGCGAAGGCAGATCACCGAGGCCGAGGCCCTCGCGGAACACCTCAAGGCGCTGGTCGAGTTGTACCGGCTCGACGGCTCGCTCCTGAAGCGCCGCGGCATCGAGGCGCCCGGCGATGAACCCGCCGGCCTGCGGATGACCGAGCCGTGACGGACGCGTGGAGGTGAAGGATGTCTCGCAAGGTGCAGACGTGTGGCGTACGCTGGCTCAGGTACCGGATTATGCCCGTTGCCCAGGTCACCGTGTTTCTGGCAGCGGCGGCGGGCGCGCTCGTGCTGTTCCAATACCGGTCGGCGTCGTTCAGCGTCGTTGGGGTGGTCCAGGGACGGATATCGCACGTCTCGGCCACCTATGACGCACGCATCAAGAGCATCCATGTTCAACCCTACCAGAAGGTCAGGAAGGGACAGGTGGTGGCCGTTCTCGACGATTCCCTGCTCACGGCCCAAATCGCGACGATTTCGGCAGAGATCGCACGCCTGCGCGCCGAATACGCGGAAAACCAGACTCTCCTGGACGCCGATGTCAGGGCTCGCCTCTCGCGGTGGGACTCAGAGAACCGCGCCTTCTCGAACGATACCGTGCAATTGTCCGTCAGCACGCAGCAACTCAAAGCGGTCCTGGAGTACGACCGGGCCCTGCTGGATGGGCTCCGTGCGACCATGGACAACACCGAGCAACTGGCCAAGAACGGTCTCGGCCCGCTCGCCGACTTCCAGTTGGCAAAGGCGGAGTATGAGGCCACGGCGAAGAAGGTCGAGGAAAACGAACGCCTGCTGGCGCATCTGCTGACGGAGCGGCAAACGGCGGAGCAGCGACTGGCGGCTCATCTTCAGCACCGACCGGTTTTCCCGTCGCAGGAGGCCGCACTCAGTCACATGCGCCAGGCCATTGCCGTCCAGGAGGGGCTGATGCGGGAACTCCAGGCCCAGCGCGACGAGTACGTCCTGCGGGCTCCGTGCGACGGCATCGTCATTGAACTCCAGGGCAGACCCCGCGACGCCTCCGCGCGCAGGCCGGGCGAAGGCGGCATCCGCAGCCCCGGAGAGGTCGTCGTGCCCGGCCAGACCGTCGTCGCCATCACCCAGGCTCAGCCAACCGAGATCGTCGCCTATGCCGACGACCGCCAGGTACCCGAACTCAGCCCCGGCCTTCCCGTCAAGTTGACCTCCGGGGGACGCCGGCGGCAGGTAGCCCTGTCCGAGGTAGTGGCCGTCGCACCCACCGTCCAGCGCCTGCCGGAGGCCCTCTGGCAAGACCCCAGGTTGCCCGAGTGGGGGCGCCCTGTCCTCGTCCGGATCCCACCCGGCATGACCTTGCGTGTCGGTGAACGGGTGATGGTCCGAAATCGCTGAGCAACACTCCCGTCCGCGTCCAAGCGCCGGTATCCCGGTTGTCCAAAGCCGTGCCCCCACGCGCACCCGCCGGGGCATTCCATTGGCGTCGCCATGACTCGCGCGCTAAGATGGTGCAGCGACGTCGGAGCGACGGAAGGTGCGGCGTATGCGTGCGCTGATCATCGAGGACGAGGAGAGGCTGGCTCACAGTATCGGACGCATGCTCGAAGAGCACACCTCCTTCGCGGTGGACATCGCGACCGACGGCGACGGCGGCCTGCACATGGCGCTCGGCAACCCGTACGACCTGATCGTCCTGGATCTGATGCTGCCCCATCTGGACGGGCTGGCACTGCTCGAGAAACTGCGCGCGGCGGGCAAACGGACGCCTGTCCTTGTCCTTACGGCACGGGACACGACGCAGGACATCATCCGCGGCCTCGACCTCGGGTGTGACGACTACCTGACCAAGCCCTTCAAGATGGCGGAACTGTGCGCGCGCGCCAAAGCCCTGGTCCGCCGGGCCTACAATCGGCCGGACCCCGTCCTCAAGGTCGGCGACGTCGAGATCAACACCGCTGTACGAACGGTTACGTACCGGGGCAAGACCGAGCGGCTCCCCGCCATGGAGTACCGCCTGCTGGAGTATCTGGCCATGCGGGCCGGCGAGGTTGTCTCCAAGACCGACATCATCGAGCACCTTTACGACTTCGATTCCGAGACGTTCTCGAACGTCGTCGAGGTGTATGTCTCCTCGCTCCGGAGGCGGTTCGGCGCCGAGACGATCCAGACGATACGGGGCCAAGGCTACATCCTCACCGGAGCCCACACGTGAAGCCGATGTCGTTGAGATGGCGCATCCGCTTGCTGGTCACGCTCGTGGTGGCGGCCATCGTCACGGCCGTCTCGGCAACGTCCTACCTCCGGTTCCGCACCGCCTACCTCGGACATATCGACCGCATGCTCGAAATCATGTCCAAGGGCATCCTGACAGAATTGGACGAGCCTCAGGAGCCCCGGGAACTCGCCGACGAGGTCCGGCTTATCACCGACAGTCCGTGGCGCGGCCCGGAGACCCATTTCCGTCTATGGGCCGAGGGGGAGGACACCGACCTGATCGCCAGCGTCCCGGCCGGCGGCAAGAAGGCCCGATTCCTCTGGAACCTCCAACACGTTGAACCGCCCGAGGGCAACGAACCTGTCTTCTTCAGCCTGACAGACAAGAAGAAACATTTTCGCGCCATCTGGGTCCGTCACGCCACTGCCCGCGCCACCATGAATATCCTGATCGCCCATCCCAGCAGTTTCGAGCACCGGCGGCTCGACGAGTTGCTGGTGACACTCCTGGTCGTCGGAGGAGGGCTCATTCTGGCCGGCGCCACGCTGGGCGCGTGGCTGGTGCTGCTGGGCCTGCGGCCGCTCCGTGCCATGGCCTCTCGGCTGGCCGGGATCACCGACACCAACCTCGGCGAATCGCATCTCGCGGACCTGGCCGTGCCCCGTGAACTCGAACCCGTCATCAACGAGATGACACGCCTTCTGAAACGCCTCGACACGGCGCTGAGGCAACAGCGGCAGTTTGTGGCCGACGCCTCCCATGAACTTCGCACGCCCCTCACGCTCGCCGAGAGCACGCTGCAACTGGCCCGCTCGAAGCACAGAGAGGTCGCTGAATACAAACAGGCCATCGATGAAACGCTCCAAGACCTGAACCGCATGGAATGGCTGATCCACCAACTGCTGACGTTGGCCCGAATCGACGGACTCAGCGGAGTCCCGGAACCGCTGGACATCTGCATGGATGCCATGCTCCAGGAACTCGTGATCGAACACAACGCACAAGCGTCGGAACACGGCGGCAAGGTGGTCGCGGCAGACCTGGCACCATGCACCGTGCACGGGAACGAGGAGATGCTGGCCCTGCTGTTCCGCAACCTTCTGGATAACGCGATGAAGTACGGCCCGGCAGGCGGAACGGTCCGCGTCGGCCTCGAACACGGCCCCGACGCCGGGTGCACCGCCACGATTCAGGACGAAGGCGGGAACATCCCCCCGGAGGCCATGCCTCACCTGTTTGATCGCTTCTATCGAGTGGAATCGTCCCGCGGTCGGAACACCGGCGGCGCGGGACTTGGCCTGGCGATTGCCCGCGGAATTGCGATGCAACACGGGGGAGACCTCTGGGTTACCTCAACGCCCGACACCAGCACCACCTTCCACGTCCGCTTGCCGTGCGAAAGGCGGTGCGACGATCCGCCAACGTCCGGGGTGGCGTAAAAACGACCCCGGGGCAAACCCGTGTAGGAGCAAACGTCTAAATGCGGAAGGCGGCAAGACCTTGCGTCGCGCACCGGAACTGCGTAGGATGCCGCCGTGCGACCGGTTGCGAAACACTGGCTGTTCTTCGCTTTCCTGGCGGTGAGTCTGGCGGCCTTGATCGCCTTTGCGGCCTGGCAGATCTCCAAGGCGCGGCGTGAGGTGGATGTCCCCGGCGTTTCGGTTCCCGCGTCGCGGCTCTTCGACCGCTGACATTCCTTTGTCACCCGACGCTTGCACATCCACCGCGTTCGATGTAAACTACGCGTCCTCACTGCACCGGATCGTTGGGAGACACACGCGATGGCAACATCGAAGACAAGACAAACCACAAAGCAACGCCGCGTGCGGAAACCTGCGGCCGAGGTCCTGTTCGCACCGGCGGCCGTCGCGCGGCTGGAAGCCGGCGCCACACTGCCGGCCAAGTTCCAGCGGATGCTGGGTCGCCTGCCGATGAAACGCGTCTGCCAAGGCGGGACGGTGGCCGTCAAGATGCACGTGGGCGGCGGCATCGGGTTCACGACCATCCCGCCGCTCTTCATCCGCATCCTCATCGAGAGGATCAAGGCGGCCGGCGCAAAGCGCGTCTTCGTCACCGACGGGTCGCTCACCGTCGACGCCGCCACCGCACGCGGGTACACGACCGAGGTGCTCGGAGCGCCCCTCGTCGGCGCGGCCGGCGTCGATGATACGTTCCGCTATAAGCACAAGGTTCGATACAAGACGCTGCGGTCGATCGACGTCGCCGGCAACATCGAGGACGCCGACGCACTCATCAACCTCAGCCACTTCAAGGGGCACGGCGACTGCGGGTACGGCGGCGCGTGCAAGAACCTGGCGATGGGCTGCGTGACGCAAGAGACGCGCGGGCACCTGCATCAACTCGAAGGCGGACTCAAGTACAACGAGGACCTCTGCATCAAGTGTCGTAAATGTGTCGAGGCGTGCACCCGAAACGCGGCACGCTGGAACGAGGAGCGGGACCGCCTCGAAATCTTCTACCACCACTGCGTCTACTGCCGGCACTGCGTCCTGGCCTGCCCGACCGGTGCGATCAAGATCATCGGTGGCGGATTCGTGCCGTTCCAGCGTGGCCTGGCGCTCGCGACGAAGGAGGTGCTCGGCACGTTCGATTCCGGCCGCGTCCTGCACATCAACTTCCTGACGCAGATCACGGTGTACTGCGACTGCTGGGGGTTCTCGACGCCCTCCCTGATCCCCGACGTCGGCATCCTGGCGTCCGAAGACATCGTGGCCGTCGAGAGCGCCAGCCTCGACCTGACTCGCGACGGCCAACCCCTGCCCGGCAGCCTGCCGCCCGGCCACAAACTCGTCGAAGGCAGGCACATGTTCGAGCGCCTCCACGGCAAAGACCCGTACATCCAGATCCAGCAGATGGACGCCGTCGGCCTCGGCACGCCAGGCTACCGGCTGCGGAAGGTGAACTAGGGTCGAATCCGCATCCCCCGCAGCAAGAAAAACTTGACTTCCCGCCGAAGATGGCCGATAATTGTACGTAATGTGCTGACCGTACAATGCGTACAAAGGAGATGGACTCGTGACTTCCTTACCCGTCAGCAAAGCCCGGCAGGAACTTGCCGAACTCATCAACCGGGTCGCCTACAAGGGCGAGCGAATCGTCATTGAACGCCGCGGCAAAAACGTGGCGGCACTGGTGCCGACCGAAGACCTGGAAATCCTGGAGTCGCTCGAAGACCGGATCGACCTGGAAGATGCGCGCCAAGCGCTCAAAGAGAAAGGCGCGATCCCCTGGGAAAAGGTCAAGGCCGACCTCGGCCTCTAGCCCGCCATGGCTTACCGCATCGAAGTCAAGCCGTCGGCCGCCCGCGTCCTGACGAAACTCCCCCGCCCCGCCCAGCGGCGGATCGCCCGCAAGATCGACGCCCTGGCAGAGGACCCACGGCCCAGAGGAACCGAAAAACTGAGGGGCGCCGACGACCTGTACCGCATCCGTGCAGGAGACCATCGAGTCATCTACCAAGTCCGCGACGACGTCCTGCTTGTCCTCGTGGTGCGCATCGGTCACCGGCGGGAGGTGTACCGGCGGCTGTAGACAGTTGCCGGAACAATGACGGATGCCACTGCTATCGCACCCTCTCCCATCTTGCTTGCTCAATGATCGTCCGGGAAGTACGGTTCGATGTGCACCGTGACGTGCGTGACGCTCGGGACCTGGCGGCAGATGGCGGCATCGACCGCTGAAGCGATCGCGTGGGCCCGGCCGACGGGCATCTCGGGATCGACCTCCACGTGCAGGTCCACGTGCGTCTCCAGACCGCTGCGGCGGGTCAGCAGTTTCTCCGTGTCCTTCACACCCTCCACGCCGGCCGCCACGCTGCGGATGGCCGCCAGCGTCTCGGCGTCGGCCGCCTGGTCCATCAAGGCGGAACTCGTCCGGCGAAACGCCGCCACGCCGATGCCGAAGATGATCAGGCAGATCGCGACGGCCGCAATCGCGTCCAGGAACCGCCACTCGGGCCCCAAGTAGATGGCGGTCGTGATGCCCGCCGCCGCAAACATGCTCGAAAAGACATCGCTGCGATGGTTCAGGGCGTCGGCGATCAGGCTCTCGGACTTGATACGCCGGCCAAGCCGAATCTTGTACCGGAACATCCATTCCTTCACGACGATGCTCGCCAGGGCGAACCAGAGTGTCCAGGGCGCGGGCATCTGCGGATCGGGGCTGACGATCTTCAAGACCGCGCGGTACCCGAAGACAATGCCCACCAGCATCACGATGACGGCCACCGACCGCCCGGCCAGGACCTCGGCCTTGCCGTGACCGTAGGGATGCTCTGCATCGGCGGGCCGGCGGGCAAACCAAGCGCCAAGGAGGACGACGACACTGGTGATGCTGTCGCTGAGTGTATCGGCGGCGTCGGCGATGAGTGCCTCGCTCGCGCCGAGGATGCCGCCGGCCAGTTTCGCACCGCCCAGCACAAGGTTGCCCACGATGCCCACGTAGGCGCCGAAGGCCACCTTGCCGTACATCTCCCGATTCGCCGCGTCGAGGGCCATAGGCGTATTCTCGGCAAGAGGGCGTGGCGTTGGTACAGTTTTCTCGCCCGGCAACGACTTCCGAGCCACCCTTCGGATGTCGCCGAAAAAAGGTACCTGGTACCTTTTTTGCAAAAACCCGGTTTTTGCCATCAAGAACGCGGAAACGAGAAAAAGGTACCTGGTACCTTTTTTTACGTTCGCCGGAGCAGGGCCCAGAAGGCGCCGTCGTGGTCGGAACCGGGCAGGATCAACTCCTGGTGCCGGGTGCGCCAGTGTCCGTGTTCTCGGACAAACGTCTCCAGAACGCCCTCGTTCTCTTCGCGCAGGAGGCTGCACGTGGAATAGAGGAGCCGTCCGCCCGGACACACGCGCGCCGCCGCCCGGGCAAGAAGGTCCGATTGCAGGTGAACCAACTCCGGCACGTCCTTCGGCTTGAGCCGCCACCGCACCTCCACCCGCCGCGCGAGCACGCCCGTGTTGGAGCACGGCACGTCCACCAGAGCCGCATCGAAACCGCTCAGAGGCGCCGCCGCTGCAACCTCGCCCGAGAGGCAGACGGTCACGCTCGCGAGGTCCCGCTCGGCAATCGTCCTGCGGATGGGCCGCAGTTTCTCGTCGGTGCGGTCCGACGCCACGACCACGCCGCCCTCGCCCATCGCTTCGACGATCTGCGTCGTCTTCGTGCCGGGCGAGGCACACAGGTCCAGCACGCTCTCGCCCTCCTCCGGCGCGAGCGCTTCGACCGCCGCCATCGCGGACGGGTCCTGCACCGTCAGGCTCCCCTCGTGGATGAGCGCCGCGAGACGTTCGGCGCCCAGGGCCGAGACATCGAGGGACCCCGGCCGCGGTCCCTCGGCCACATCGGGCGCCTCGGCGCGCAGCGCCCGCAGGAGGTCGGCGGCGTCGTGGCGGATCGGGTTGACCCGCGCGAAGGTTCGCGGCCGCCGGTTCCCCGAGCGGCAGATGGCCTCGGCCCCGTCGCCGAATGCGTCGAGCCACCGCCCGACCAACCAGTCGGGGTACGAGTACGCGGCGCCGAGGAATGCGGCCCGGTTCTCCGCCGGGTCCGGCAGGACGGCCGCCGCGAGCCGGACGACGCCGCCCTCCGGGTGCGGCAAGGCGTCGCGCGCGGGGGCGCCATCCGGTTCGCGTCCGACGATGAGGCGGCCGATGCCGCGGAGCATCGCGTTGACGAAGCCCGCCGCCTTTTCCCCGCGTGCGCCTCTCGCCGTCCGCCCGGCTTCCTCCACGGCCTCGTTGACGGCGGCATAGGCGGGCACCCGGTCGAGGAACAGAAGTTGAAAGGCCCCGAGTTCGAGGATGAGGCGCAGGGCCGGCTGAATCGCCCCCGCGCCGCCCGGCTCACCGCGAAGGTGACTCAGGAGGCGGCGGAGCGTCCGCCGATGGCGAACCGTGCCGGTCGCAACTTGCGTGGCCAGAGCACGGTCGCGCGGCGCGAGATCGCCACGTTCGAAGATGGCGTGGAGTTCGTCGCGAAGGAACTTCGGCCCGCGACCGGTGCGGCGGAGGGCCTCGAGCGCCGCTCCGCGAGCCGACAGCGCGCCGCTCATCGCAGGAACCACCGGACGGCCGCCTCCACCTCGCTCATCTCGACGGTCGTGTCCTTGCACGGCCCGCACGGCCAGGCGATGGTCCGCGCCAGGACGGCCTTGGGCAAACAGGCGAACACGCCGGCCCGCAGTTCCTTCTCGCAGGCGACGGCCACGATGGCCTTGATGTTCGGGTCGCGGCCCCGCGCCACGGCCTCGCGTCCGCCGGTGGCGCGGAACACCTGTACGCCGTAGCGGTCGGCCAGGTCGAGGAACCGCGAGACGGCACACTTTCCGCAGCGAGCGCAGTTCGAGAGGCCGCCGTCCAGCCGCCGCTCGCACTCGCTGCGCTGAAGGCAAGCCGCGAACAGGACGAGCACCTGGTCCGGCCGGCACCTGGTGCGGCGAAGCCGGACCGAGAAATTGTTGAGCGCCACAAGGGCCTTGTCAACGACGGCGGGCACTCGCTTTCTCCTGGACGGATGCGAATCGCATGCCGGGTTTGACCGGATAGCCGTTCACGAAGTCGGCCGCCGTCATCGTCCGTTTGCCCGCAGGCGTGAGTTTCAGAATGCGCACCGTTCCGCGCGCGGCGGCAACATCAATGCCCTGCGCGGCGGCGTCCACGATGGTTCCGGGCGCCGTTTTGCCGGCCGAGACGGGCAAGACGGGCGAGACGACGGTCCTGTCGATGCCGAGGCGCAGGTGCGTCTTCTTGCCGGCCATCGCCAACTGGGTGAACGCGCCCGGCCAGGGCGTCATGCCGCGAATGTGGCTGTGGACCTCACGGGCCGGCCGGTTCCAGTTGATCCGCCCGTCGGACTTCTTGAGGCGCGGGGCCGGGGTGGCCTGGTTCTCGTTCTGGCGGCGGCGTTCGACCTCATCGAGAGGAATCTCGCGAACGATCTCCGTCACGAGCCTGGCGCCCAACTCCGCGAGACGGTCGTGCAGTTGGCCGGCCGTCTCGTTGTGGCCGATCGGTGTGGCCCGCTGGCCGAGGATGTCTCCGGCGTCGATCTGGGCGGTCATGGCGATGACCGTCAGGCCGGTCTCGGTCTCGCCGCTGATGATGGCCCAGTTGATGGGTGCCGGCCCGCGGTACTTCGGCAAAAGCGACCCGTGCAGGTTGACCGCCCCGTAGGTGGGCATCTCGATCAGTTTGGGCCCGATCTTCTGACCGAACGCGATCACGAGGAGCAGATCCGGCTGCACGCTGCGGACCCGGCGTACCCCGGATGCCGTGTTCACGTTCTCGGACTCCAGCAGTGGGATGCCGCGCTCGCGGGCAAACCGCTTGATGGCCCCGATGCGAACGACCTGGCCGCGACCGGAGGGGCGGTCGGGCTGCGTGAGAATCAGCGCCACTTCCTGACCGCCCTCGACCAGCGCGTGCAGCGACGGCAGACCGAATGTGCCGGAACCCGCAAAGACGATTCGCATAGGTGTTTCCCGCGTGCCGGGTGTCTCTATCCAGCGGCCTCGGAGCCGGTCTCGACCTCGCTCGTTCGGCGTTCGTATCGGTCCTTAAGTTGGCGGAGCCGCCGCCGCTGGGTCATCCGCTGGACCGCCGACATGCGGTCCACGAGGAGCCTGCCGTCCAGGTGATCCCGTTCGTGCTGAATCACACGGGCCAGCAGGCCTTCCGCCTCCAGTTCCCCAGGCTCGCCCTTCAGGTTGCGGTACCGCGCGCGAACGCGTTCGAACCGCCCGATCTTGACGTAGATGCCCGGGAAACTCAAACAGCCCTCCTCGGCCACCTCCCACCCCTCGGTGGCGGTGATCTCGGGGTTGACAAGCACGATCTCGCTGCCCGGCTGCGTGTCGGGCGAGACAATAACGATGCTCAGCGAGAGGCCGACCTGCGGCCCGGCCAGACCGAGACCGTCGGCCCCGTTCATCGTCCTGACCATGTCGCGGGCGAGGTCCGCCAGGGCGTCGTCAAACTGCTCGACCGGGCGGGTCCGCTCCCGAAGAACCGGATCCGGATAGTAACGAAGTTCCATCGGCCACCTCCCCGGCCCGCTCGCGGCGGGCCGGCGCCTTCATACCATTTACAATTATAGGTTTGGGTCGGTCCCGCCACAAGGCCGCATTCCCTTTTTCGTGTCACGCCAAATACTACAGCGCCACTTACCGCGCGGCGGGTCTCCGGACCCGCCGCGCCAGCAGGAGCGGGAAGGTCGCCATTGGAGCGCGGTGGGTCGGGAGACCCACCGCGCTATGCCCGTCGTCCGGACACGGATAACGGCGAGATTCCTCGACTCGCTTCGCTCGCTCGGAATGACACGCTAAAAGCGTACGCCGGGTGCCACTGGCGGCTTGACCGCCAGTGTGCCGCGAAATCGGCTGGGCACTCGGTGCAGCCAGTGGCACTCGGCGGCCGAGGTCCCGGCAGATCGAGGTCAGGACCCGTCGGCAGCGGTCGAAGGAGCCTTGTCAGGCCCTGGGTTGTCAGTCTTCGGCGCCTTGGCGCGTGTCGGCGACACGGACGATGGCGTAGAGGATGGCGCCGAAGACGCCGGCCAAGAGAACGATGGGCACCCAGAGGGCGCGGCCGATCTTCTTCTCGTTCATGTCCTTGAAGACCCAGACGGTCAGAAGGATGTTGGTGATAATGATGAACAGGAGGAAGAAGCCGCCGTGATCGTGGTGATCCGGCCGATGGCCGCGTATGTGATCGATCTCGGCGCGGCGCTGCTCGAGTTCGAGTTCGCGTTCCTGCCGGTCGAACTCCAATTCGTCCTCGCGTTGCCGGAGTTCGAGTTCCATCATTTGGCGTTCGATTTCCTCTTCGAACGGAGCCTCCTCGTCTTCCTGCGCCGCGGCGGTCTGGGCGGCCGTCGCGAGAACCATCGCTACCACGGCAACCATCAGTGTGGCGTGTTTCATCTCTTACCTCCCCATGCGTAAACTGTTGAAAAGACGTGCGATTGGCGAACGAGACAGCCGGTCCGGCGTTTCCCCCGACCCTTCCCTCGAC
>CAYVAM010000020.1:19457-35159 GCA_964449275.1 uncultured Anaerolineales bacterium | reverse complement strand
TGGAGGGCGTGAATCAGATTCAGGTGTCCACGAAGACGGGGCTGACGTTCGCGCGGGGGCTTCGGGCGGTGCTTCGCCACGACCCGGACTCGGTGATGATCGGCGAGATCCGCGACCTCGAAACGGCCGAGGCCGCCATCCAGGCGTCCCTGACCGGGCACCTTGTCTTATCGACGTTGCACACAAATGATGCGTGCTCAGCCGCGACGCGGCTGCTCGACATGGGCGTGGAACCGTTCCTGGTCACGAGCACGATGGCGGGCGCCATGGCGCAGCGTCTCGTGCGCACGATCTGCCAGAACTGCAAAGAGGAGTACGAGCCCGACGTCGAGAGCCTGCCGCCCGACTTCAAACTGGAGCCGGGACAAAAACTGTGGCGCGGCACAGGGTGCCGTAAGTGCCGCGACACCGGGTTCCGCGGACGGACGGGACTGTTTGAACTCATGCTGGCGGACGACCCGATCCGCGAGAAGATCATGGAGCGGGCCTCCTCCGGGGCGATCATGAGCGTGGCCGTGGAGCGCGGGCTCCGCTTGCTGCGCGAAGACGGATGGATGAAAGTCCGGGCCGGCATCACCACGGCCGAAGAAGTCATGCGGTCAACGAAGGCCTGACACGGCGGAGCGGCGGGAGACGGTGCCGCGCTAAGAGGCTGTTGCGCGGCGGGTATCCCGACCGGCCGCGAGAAAGGCGGCCAAGCGGGGTGGCGCGTGGGGACACCCGCCACCCAAGGGATACGAAACAGTTTCTAAGGGCTGCGTCGGACGCTGACGGCAGGGAGAGCGAGGTCCCGTGGCGACTTATCAGTACTTGGCCAAAACGGTAGGCGGCAAAGAGGTGACCGGCTTGATCCAGGCGGAAACCGAGGTGGCCGCCGTCCGCGCCCTGGACGAAAGGCACCTGTTCCCCGTTCGGGTGGCGACGCACGAGAGAACCGAGAGGGGATTTCGGTCCGGCCGCGTGCGGGCGCGCGATCTGGCGGTCCTGTACGGTCAACTTTCCGACCTGCTGGGAGCCGATGTCCCCGCGCTCAGGGCGCTCGATATTCTGTCGCGGTCCACGGTCAACAGGCGTCTGGCCGGGCACATCAACCGGGTTCGCGAGGACTTGGCTGCCGGCAAATCGCTCGCCGACGCGATGGCGGTGTTCCCCGACGTGTTCAAGCCGCTGCACGTGGCAATGGTCCGGGCCGGCGAGCGGGCGGGATTTCTCGAAACCGTGCTGGCGAATCTCGCTCAGTTTCTCGAGAAGCAGGACGAACTGCGAAACAAAGTCCTCGGGGCCTTGGTGTACCCGTTGCTCGTCGTGACGCTGGGCATAATCGTCGGCACCATCGTTCTTGCGGCTGTTGTGCCGCAGTTCCGTGACCTGTTTGAAGACATCCCGGTGCCGTGGCCGACGCGGATGCTGTTTGCGATCAGTGCGGTGTTTCAGACCGTATGGCCGCTGCTTCTGCTGGGCGGGGTAGTGGCGGTCGTCAGCGTCTGGAGTTTCATGGCGAGCGAACGTGGCCGGCGTCTCTGGGACGGATGGCGGTTGAAGATCCCGGTGATCGGGCGGACAACCCGACTGGTGGCGATCACGCGGTTCTGCCGCATCCTCGGGATGATGCTCGCGGGCGGCGTGCCCCTGCTGGAGTCGCTGGCCATCTCGAAGGACGCCACCGGGTCGCTCACGCTGGCCGACAGCATCGCGGAGGCGTCGGAGAACGTGCGGGCCGGCGAGACGCTGGCGGAGCCGCTGCGGACGAGCGGGTTCTTCCCGGTCGAGGTCCTCGAGATGATCGCGGTGGCGGAGGAGTCGAACCAATTGGAGAAGACGTTGGTGCAGATTGCCGACACGGTCGAGCGGCGCACCAGCCGGCAGGTGGACCTCGGGGTCCGCCTGATGGAACCGCTCATCCTGATCGTGCTGGCCGCGGGCATCGCCGTCTTCGCCGCCGCCCTGGTCTATCCGATCTTCAGCATGGCCGGTTCCATTGGACGATAGAGTAACTCGAAGCCGGCCGCCCGAGGGCGCGGCCGGGACGAAAGCAAGCGATAACGAAGCCGCACAAGCAAGAAGGAGTGGAATGATGCAGAGACGCCCGAAAGCCAGGCGTGGCTTTACGCTGATCGAGATCCTGCTGGTACTGGCCATCATTCTCATGTTGGCCGGCGTCACGATCGTCTCGATCGTCGGCACGCGCGAAGGTGCCAGGATCGACACGACGAAGGCGATGCTGTCTAGCATGGAGACCGCGATCGAGACCTACAACATGCACATTGGCCACTACCCGACGGAGGAGGAGGGTAACCTGACCGCCTTGCGCGTCAAGCCGACGTTCGAGAGCGACCAGGTCGGAGAGATGTGGCGCGGACCGTACCTCAAGAAAGAGCCGCGCGACGCCTGGAGGAACACATTCAATTACGAAGTGAACGTGGCCGGAACCGACGAGGCCCAGATGCAGCCCTACCGTCTGTGGTCGAACGGACCCGACGGGGTGGACGGGACCGAAGATGATATCAAAAACTGGTCTGAAGAGGACGCCGGGTTGTAGCGGCCTCGGACGGCGACACATGAGGGATCAGGCGGCGGAGCCCCCGCGAACCCGCAGGGGCTTCACGCTTGTTGAGATCCTCCTGGCCCTGGTCATTCTCCTTCTGCTGATGGGCGTTGTGGCGGTTAACTTCCCGGCGCTGCGAGGCGGCTACTCCCTGGAGGAGGCTTCGCTTCGCATGGAAACCGCCCTGCGCATGGCCCGGGCCGATGCCGCCAACAAGGGCCGGAGGCTGCGCCTCGAGTTCGATGACGGAGAGGGGCACGCAAAGGTCCTCTGGGAGCCCGAACCGCTGACCGGGCCGGGCGAGTTCGTCGAGTACACGGCCTGCACGTGGCAGAAGTTTCTCCAGATCGAGGGCGTTGAGGTCGAGCGGTGCCGGTTCGTCGGAGCCAGCGCCTACCGCAACTTCGAGGACGCAACCGTGGCCGGCGGCTACACGACGGACCCCGACCGGGCCGCCGTCACGTTCGAACCGGACGGGTCCAGCGACTCGGTCGTCATCGAACTCGTCGCCGCCGAGACGCCCGAGGGGCAAGCCGTCACGGGTCCGGACTTCGGACGGGCCAGGGTCGAACTCGAGGGCCTGACCGGGGCCGTGAGCCGACGCATTCTAACGCTTGAGGAACTGGAGGAGTTGGAGGCGTACTGATGCGGACACGCTCCGTGACGACGCGGTCCGACGTAAGTCTTGCGCGGTGGTTCTCCGCAACCACCGCGCTTGCGACGCGACTGTCGCGGCGGGTGCGGAGACCCGCCGCGCGTTTGCTGCACGCGCCACAGCGCCGCGCCGGCGTCGCGCTGCTGGAAGTTGTTCTCGCCCTCGCGCTGTTCTTCGGCGTGGCGATGGCGGTCCTCGCCGGGCTGAGCGCTTGTGTTCGCTCGGCGCGCGACATGCGGCTGGAGGCCCAGGCTGCCGACCTGGCGATCACGTTGCTCTCGGAAATGCAGTTGGGGGCCGTCGAAGTCGAGGACGCCGGCCCGATGGCTTACGAGGACGAAACGCTCCAGGACTGGTCGTGGCAGGTCGTGGTCACGCCGGTGATGGGCAGCCTGATGGAACTGGAGTTGACGCGCGTCGAGATCGTTATCCGCAACACGCCGCACGACTACACGCACCGCCTCTACCATCTGCAGACCGAGAGCGCCGAGTCCGGTACGGACGCGTATGGGGAAACCGGGATGGCCTTCGGAGGTGAACGGTGAGGCAGCGCGCGCCAGACCGAGGCTTCACGCTGTTCGAGGTCGTCCTGGCGGTCTCGCTGACGCTGGTGCTGATGGTGGCGATGCTGACGTTCTATCGGCAGGTGGCCGACGTGCGAGCCGCGGTGGTGGAGGAGGCGGAATTGATCGGCGCCGAGCGTGCGGTCATGGACCTGATCACCAGGCAATTGCGCGGGGCGTTCGTCTTTCGGTTCCTGGGCCAGGGGGTGGAGGGCACGCTGGAGCAGGTGGAGTTTCCCACCGTCACGCTTCCGAGCGGCAGCGTGTGGCTCGTCCAAGGAGTGACGGAGACCGAGCGCATTCCGCCGGAACGCGACCTGCAGGTCGTCGGGTACCGCGTCCGGTACGTCGAGGACGAGTACGGCGACCTCGTGGTGGAGGGGTTGGAGCAGACGTGCCAGAAGGTGCTGACGCCGCGCGTCGCCGAGGAGGCGGAAGAAGGCGAGGAGGGCGAGATCCAGACGGCGCTTCTGACGCCGCACATCAAGTTCATCCGCCTCCAGTATTGGGACGGCAGCGCGTGGCTCGACAGTTGGAGCGGCGGCGACCTGCCCCAGGCCGTCGAGATCGTCTTGGGCGCTGAGCCGCTGCCCGAAGATATCGATGATGCGTTCGAGTATCCGTATCCGACGTTCCGGCGGGTGGTTTTCATTCCTGCGGCTGCCGCGGGCCCGAGCGGCCCGGTGATCCGCGGGCTTGGTGGGATGGGTCCACTATGAGACGGCGCGGCATAGTACTGGTGGCGGTGCTGATCGTGACCGCGCTGCTGACGATGATCGCGGCCGGCGTGATGTTCCGCATGCGCGCCGAGGGGGCGGCGTCGGCCGGACAGCGGCGCGGCGAACAGGCTTACGAGTCCGCCATCAGCGGACTTCATTACGCCATGGCGGTGCTTCAGGATTCGGCAGGCGACTCGCAAGTCTGGTACGACAACCCCGACATCTTCCAGAACCAGTTGGTTGCCGACGACGGCGCCAGTACCTGGTACTTCACCATCTACGGCGACGACCCGGCAGCGCAAGACACCGTCCGCTATGGCGTGACCGACGAGGCCGGAAAACTCAACCTCAACACCGCGTCGGAAGAGGCCTGGGCGGCCCTCGAAAACCTGACCGACGAACAGGTCGATTGCCTGCTCGACTACCTCGACTCCGACAGCGAACCCCGTGCCGAAGGCGCCGAACAGGAGTATTACGACGGGCTGGACACCCCGTACGTCATTCCGAACGGCCCGCTCGCCACCGTCGAGGAACTGTTCCTGGTCAAAGGCTTCACGGCGGCCGAAGTGTACGGCGAAGACGCGAACTTCAACGGCATCCTCGACCCGAACGAAGACGACGGCGACGACCGCTTCCCGCCCGACAACCGCGACGGCCGACTCGACCTGGGGCTGCGGGGTCTGGCCACCGTCTTTACGTCCGACCGGAATGTGGATAAGGAAGGTCGCCCGCGCATCGACATCAACCGGGGCTCCCTGCCGCAAGATCTCGGACTCTCCGACCAGACACGCCAGTTCATCGAGGCGTATCGGGCCGATGGCAATACGTTCAAGCACCCGAGCGAACTCTTGGAGATGCGATATCAACCGAAACAGCAGGGAAGGGATTCCCGCGACCCGCAGCCCGGGAGTTCGCGTGGCCGGCCGCCCGGCAATTCCCGCGGCGAACAGCCCGGTTCCTCGGTAGAATCAGGTGTAGGCGCCGACGAACTGCCTACGGTCATGGACCGGCTGACGGCCGGGTCCGGCCGCGGCGCCAAGCGAGGCGTCGGCCTCGTGAACCTCAACACGGCCCGCGCCGAGGTGCTGGCGACGCTGCCGGGTTTGGACGCCAACCTGGCACAGGAGATCGTGGATGTTCGCGGCGGGCTTGACGCCGAGACCAAAGCCACCGTAGCATGGCTCTATACGCAGAACCTGCTCGACGCAGACGAGTTTAAGACGGTGGCGCCGCACGTGACGGCCCGAGGGTTTCAGTTCTCGGTCCGGTGCGTTGGTTTCGGCGTACCGTGCGGCCGATATCGTGTGCTGGAAGCCGTTTTGGACCTGGCCGGACAAGTGCCGCGGATCGCTTATCTGCGGGACATCACCCGGCTGGGAATGCCGTTTGCGCTCGACCCGGAACTTGTGGAACGGACATGGTGACCATGACATCGCTTTCCGAAAAGGTCAAAGGGCTGTCGCGACGGAAGAAAGTCGGCCGGTTCTGTGCTCTCGATTTCGACGGCCGGCATCTCCGGATCGTTGAGGCCGAGTCATCCGGCGGGCGGACACGCATCCGCAAGGCCGTTGCGGCCGACATGCCGGAGGGACTCGACCTGGCCGATGCCGCGGCCGTCGGCGAGTTCGTCGGGCACACACTCGGCGAGATGCACCTGTCGCGCGCCGCCGTCCTGATGAACGTCCCCCGGAGCAAGGCCGTCCTCAAGCCGCTCCTCCTGCCGCAGGTCTCCGGGCCGGCCGAACTCGCCAACATGGTCGGATTCCAGGCCGAGAAGGAACTCTCCTTCCGCCCCGAAGAGGCCGTCGTCGACTTTACCATCGAGAGCCACTACGGCGCCGAACACCCTCCCGAGGACGAGCCACAGGGCGAGCACGTCCTGGTCGCTGCCGTTCAGCGACCGGTCCTCGAGTACTACCAGCAGATTGCCGAGGCGGCAGGTGTCAAACTGATGCGGTTGGGTCTGCGGCCGTACGCGAACATGCGGTGCGTCGAAGCGTACGGCGGCACTCGGGCTCGAGGCCGCGTGGCCTTGGTGCACATCACGGCCGATGAGACCGAGATCGACGTCCTGGAAGGGGGCGGACTGACCTTCAGCCGCTCGGCGGTCATCCAGATTCTGTCCCCGCCCGCCGACGATGAGCCGATCAGCGGCGAGGCCGTCGCGATGGTCGTCCATGAGGTCGCGAGAAGCCTCCAGAGTTACATGGGTGTTGAGCGCGGCCAGCGAATCGAGGCCGTCGTCCTCGCCGGCGGCACGGGGATCGAGACGCAGGTGGCCGAATCGCTCGCGATGCAATTGAACGTTTCCTGTGAGGTCCTGGACCTGTCGTCGGCGCTGGAACTGCGCGAGACGATGCCCGATGCTTCGGCTTTCATCTCGGCCCTCGGCCTGGCCGTGGGGCAGGGCGACGCCGCCGCGCCGCCATTCGATTTCCTCAACCCGAAACGCCCGCCTGTCCAGCGCAACCTCACGAGGATGCTTACCGTCGGAGGGGCGGCCGCGGTGGTCCTCGTGGTCCTGGCTGCCTTTGCCGGCGCGGGACTGCACTGGTACAACGCGGCCTCGCAGGTCAGTGCACTGACGCAGAAACTCAAGGACCTGAAGGACGGGAACAAAAAGGTCACGGCCCTCAGGCTGCGCCTCGAAACGATAGAAAAGTGGGTCAAGGCAGGGCGCGACTGGCTCGACCAGTGGGCTTACCTGACTTGCGTGTTCCCCTCGTGCAGCGACGCCTACGTCACGAGCCTGAGCACCAACCCCGACGCGTCGCTGAAGTTCAACGTCAGGGCGAGCAGCAACGACGCCATCAACAGCCTCGGCGACCGCCTGGCGAAGGCGGGCTACGAGTTCAAACCCGGTCAGGTCACGACCGGCAACGACCGGTACGGCTACGATTACTCGACCGCCGTCAAGGTGATGGTCAAGCCGGACATGCAGGTCGCTTTGGCCGACCTCTCGCCCGCCCCGCGTCCGGATGACGACGTGTCGGCCGAGGCGTTCGGCCGCTCGTCCGGGCCGCGGCCCCCCGGAAAGCCGCCCTCGCACCGGCCCGGAGAGGGCAAGCCCCCAGCCGCAAGCGCGCCCTCGCCGCGCCCGGGAGAGGCCGGGCCTCCAACCGAAGGGCCGATGTCCTACCAGGAGTGGGACAGGCAGCGCAACGAACTCCAGCGCCAGCGCCCGCCGAAGGACGCCGGCGACGACGCCCGCAGGGATTGGTACGAACGGTACAAGAAACTGATGCAACGTCGGCCCTCCAAACCACCGTCTCGCCCGGGCGAAACACGCTATCCGGACGGCCGATACCGCGGCCGGCCGCCCTCAAGGTAGGGTCATGAACAAGCGGGAGAAAATCCTGGCTGCCGGCGCCGGACTCATCATCGCCGGTTTCGTGACCTACCTGGCGATCAACCGGGTTTTTCTCATGCCCGCCGCCCGACAGTTCAACCAGGCCAGGGAACTCGTAATCCAGATTGAAGAGGCCTACGCCGAGAAGGCCAGGGAGCCTTCTTACAAGATCCGCCTCGCGCAACTTGCCGCCAAGACGTATGGGGTCGATGAACTCAAGGTCAGCGAAAAAATCCGCACCCGGATCACCGCCGTCCTTGCGGCCAGCGGCCTTAGCGCCGAGCGTCTCACACTCAAGCCGATCACCGGCGCGCGGGTGCCTGGCATCTACAAAGAGGTCGGATGGATGGTGCAGGTGCGCGGAGGCCTGGAGAAGATCATCAACTTCCTCTACCTGATGACCAGGGAACCGCACCTCCACCGCCTCGACAACCTCGTGCTCTCGCCCATTCAAAGTCATACAGATGTCGAGTTGCAGGTCAAGTACGCCACGCTCGTCCTCTACCCCCCCAAAGGGGAGACGCTCGTCACGGGTAAGGCCGCGGCGGAGATCGATCCGGCCGCCCTGGAAGGCGCCGACCGTAAACATTACCAGGTCATTGCCACGCGGGACCTCTTCCGGCCTTACATCCGTGCCCGTCAGCCCGAGCCCACGCGGCCGACGCCCAAACCGACCGCCCCGTCGCCGCCACGCCCGCCGGAGGTGCCGAGAGGCCGGTACCGTTTGGTCGGACTGCCCACCTGGGGCGGCAAGACCGATATCCTCGTTCGCGACTCCAGCAGCGGCAACGTCGCCAGTTACAAGACCGGCGACGACCTGGCCGGAGGCACTATCGTCACGGTCGATTACCGACCGCTGCCCATGCCGGGCAAGCCCGGCATCCTTTCGAGCAGTCGCATCGTGCTTCGAGTCGACGCCGAGTACCATGCCGTCGAACTCGGACGATACCTGTCGGAAAAGCATGCGCTGAAGGCCGAGCAATGGCCGCCCGGACTCACAAAACTCAACCAAACGCCACCTGCCAAAACGCCGTCGCCGAAAGGCACGACTCAATAGACAGGCCTTACGGGCCCCCAGGCCCGCGGCCCGTACGGTCCCAAGGAGATGTTCATGCGAACTGCCGACCTGATTCCCAAACGCCTCGCGGTAGCCCTCGTGTGTCTGCCGATCGTTCTCGCGGCAGCCGCGCGTGCGGCCGACGCACCCCCCGCGGCGCCGAAGCCACCTGTCGCCGAGAAGGTGGCGCCCGCGCCCGCACCCAAGGCGCCGACGCCCGTTGCGGACAAGGCCAAGCCCGTCGCGCCCGCCCCCGCCAAGCCCGCGCCCAAGCCACCTGTCGCCGAGAAGGTGGCGCCCGCGCCCGCACCCAAGGCGCCGACGCCCGTTGCGGACAAGGCCAAGCCCGTCGCGCCCGCCCCCGCCAAGCCCGCGCCCAAGCCGGCGGCTAAGGTGGCCGACAAGCCGGAAGCCAAGACCGCGCCGAAGCCGGCGGCTAAGCCGGCCGACAAGGCGGAAGCCAAGCCCGCGCCGAAGCCGGCGGCTAAGGTGGCCGACAAGCAGGCGGCTAAGGCGGCCGACAAGCAGGAGATCCGATTCCAGTTCGACGGCATTCCCTACGATGACGTCATCCGCCGCTTCGCCCAGATGGCCGGCAAACCGATCCTCGGCGAGTATCACGTCGAGGGCACGCTCACGTTCTTCGACCCGCAGCCGTACACCTTCGACGAGGCGTTCGATACGCTCAACCTCCTTCTGGCGATGCGCGGATACACGGCCGTCGATACGCCGCGCTTCCTTCGCGTGGTTCCCATCAAAGAGGCCGCGAAGGCGCCGCTCCGGATCGTCAAGGGCTGGGACGAGGCCGACAAACTGCGTCCCGGCCAACTCATGACGATGATGCTGCCACTGAAGTTCATCAGCGCCGAGGATGCCGTCCGCGTCCTCATGCCGGTCGTCTCGACCTACGGCGCCGTTGCCCCGCTCGGACGCGGACGGGGCATCATCATCACCGACCGTCTCGAAAACATGAAACGCATCCGCGTCATCCTCGACGAACTCGATACCGGCACGCTCTCGGCCGACAAGCAACTGAAGACCTACAAACTCAAGCACGCCTCGGCCAAAGACATCGCGACCATCGTCAGCAACCTGTTTCCGCCCAGCCGCTCCGGCTCGGAGCCGAAATACATCCGCGACCACGAAGGCCGCTACACACGCAACCCCAACTACGGGCAGCCGGTGAAGCCCTCCGACATGGGCATCAAGGCCACCGCCGACCAGCGGACCAACACGCTGTTTCTGTCCGGCTCGGGCGAGAACATCGCCCTGGCCGAGCAGATCGTCGAGCAACTCGATGCCATCGAGCCGGGCGCAACCGGCGACATGCGCGTCTTTAACCTGAAGAACGCCCGCGCCGAAGACCTCGCCAACACGATCAAGCAACTCCTGCCGCAGCAGGCCTCCTACTCCGGTTCGCGCTCCAGTTCCAGCCGCTCCTCCTCGTCGGGCAGCCAGACCATGCAGGCACGCGTCGTGGCCGACGTGAATACGAACCGACTCATCGTCACCGCGCCGCTCGACCAGATGACCCGTATCGAGGAACTCATCCTCACCCTCGACCAGGCGAGCCAGGAAGCCGGCGGCATGCGGGTCTTCAAACTCAAAGTGGCCGACGCCCAGCAACTTGCCCGCGTCGTCGAGAACGCCATCAGCCGGTCGTCCGGCGACCCGCGCAGCCGCAGTTACAGCCGCAGTTCCAGCGCCATGAGCACGCGTGTCAGCGCCGACACGCGCACCAACAGTCTCATCGTCTCCGGTTCGGCCGGCGACATCCAGGTCGCCGAGCAACTCATCACCGAACTCGACAAACCAATCGAGGAGGGCGAGCAGACCCGCGAAATCCACGTCGTCCAACTCAAGGCCGGCGACGCACGGGAACTGGCTTCCTCGCTCACGCGGATGCTCAGCCAGGGCGACCCGAGAAACCCCTACGACCGCACCGCCACCAACGTGCGAATCGCCGCCGACGCCGGAACCAACAGCCTGCTCATCTCGGCCGCACCAGGCGACTGGCCCACCATCGAAAAACTTCTCGAAGAACTCAAGGCCACGGCCGTCCCGACGGCAACCGGCTCCATGCGAATCATCCCCCTCCAGCACGCCAAGGCCCGCGAACTGGCCGACGCGCTCAACAACATCTACCAGTGGCGCAACCGCAGTTACGGCTACAGCCGCAGCAGGTCGTCACAGCCCTTCGTACCCGTCATTATCTCCGCCAGCGACCGCAGCAACTGCCTGCTCGTCTCCGCCGCCGCCGACGACCAGAAGGCCATCGCCGAACTCGTGGCGACCATGGATACGCCGGACGCCGAGAAGGCCGACGCCGTCCGCATCATCCACGTCACCGCCGGCGACGCCGTCAAGATCGCCGATACGTTGCGCGGCCTGATGCCATACACCGAGCGGGGCCAGCGGCAAACCGTTTTTGTCCAGGGCGATGCGGCCAGCAACAGCATCCTCGTCCGCGCGCCGGACGCCGATTTCAAGGCCATCGAGCAGATGGTCAAGCAACTCGACAAGGCCATGACCGAGGGCGGCAACATCCGGACCTTCCGCCTCAAAGTCGCCGACGCACAGCAACTCGCCGGCGTCATCCAGAACGCCGTCGCCAAGCGCGAGACCGACCGCTACGGCCGAACGATCTCCCGGTCCCAGACCGTCGTCAGCGCCGACGTCCGCACCAACAGCCTCATCGTGGCGGGGTCCGCCGGCGACATCCAGACGGCCGAAAAACTCATCACCGAACTCGACAAGCCGCTCGACGAGAAGGCCCGCGAAATTCACGTCGTCCGACTCAAGGTCGGCGACGCCAGGGAACTCGCCCAGGCGCTGACGCGAATGCTCGCCCAGCAGACTACCACCGGCCGCTACGGCGCCGTCTCGGCCAACAACGTCCGCGTCGAGGCCGAGTCGGCCACGAACAGCCTGCTCATCTCGGCCGCACCCGGCGACTGGCCGACCATCGAAAAACTCCTCGAGGAACTGGAAACCTCGGCCGCCCCGCTCACCACCGCGACGACGCGCATCGTGCCGCTCAAGCACGCCAACGCGCGCGAACTCGCCGAGACGCTCCGGCAGGTGTACGCATCGCGCCGATCGAGTTCAAGTTACTCGCGGTATTCATCAAGCCGCAGTTACCGCCCCACGCCGGGGGCCACCACCGTCCCGGTTGTGATTACCGCCAACGAGCGGACCAACAGCCTCCTGGTCTCCGCCGCCGACGACGACCAGAAGGCCATCGCCGAACTCATCACGGTGCTGGACGTGCCGCCGGCCGAGGGCGCCGAACCGATGCGGATGATCCGGCTCCAGTCGGCCGACGCCGTGCAACTCGCCGACACGCTCAAAGCGATGGTGCCCCGGCCCAAGCCGGGCGAGACCGAGTCCGTCGTCATCGAGGCCGAACCGCTCTCGAACTCCGTCCTCATTCGCGGGCCGGAAGCCGACCGCAAAATGTTCGAGGAGATGATCGCCACCCTCGACAAGGCCACGCAGCAGCAGGCTCGCGAGATCCGAAGAATCCAGTTGAAACACGTCTCGGCGAACCAACTGGCACAGATGCTCGGCCAACTGTACCAGACCACGCCCGCGTCGAGTTCCTCCTATCGCAGCAGCCGGTATGGGTACGGCAGGTCGAGGCCGACGACCGGCAAGGACGAACGCGTGGTCATCGCCGCCGCACCCGGCGACCGGACGCTCGTCGTCGACGCCCCGCGCGACAAGATCGAGGAGATCGCGACCCTGGTCGCGTCGCTCGACGTGGCCGATTCCCCCGGCCAGATCCAGGTCCGCACCTATCGGCTCACCAGCGCCAAGGCCGGGGAACTCGCCGTCTCGCTGAACCGCCTGTTCGCCCAGCAACAACGGTCGCGCGGCGGAGCAGCCGCCGACGGCGAGCCGGAGCCGCGATTCGAGGCCGACGTGGCCACCAACCAGGTCCTCGTCGCCGCCACACCCACACAGTTCGAGACGATCGACGCTCTTATCAAGAAACTCGAAGTTGACACGAACCTCGCACGCGAGACCAGGACGTTTCGCCTGAAGGCCGCCAAGGCCGCCGACATCGTCAGCGTGCTCCAGACGATGCTCGTCGATACGCCGGCCCCCTCCGGACGGTACGGCCGCGGGAGCGAGCGGACGGCAGCGGATGTCCGCGTCGCCGCCATGCCGGACACCAACGACGTCGTCGTCCAGGGCCCGCCCGAGAAACTCGCCCTGGCCGCGGAGTTGATCAAGACGTTCGATGCCGAGGGTGCGACAGGCCAGTCCGGCATCGTCATCGTCGCACTGAAGAACGCCCAGGCGGAAAGCCTTGCCGAGGCCGTCAACTCGGCGCTGGCCGCCGGGTCAGCGGCGTCTTCCTCCCGGTCGAGGTTCGGTCCCTGGCGCGGACCGCCACGCCCCCAGCAGGACGATAGCGTGACGGTCACGCCGGAGTTGAACTCCAACAGCGTCCTGGTGCGCGGGCCGGCGGCCGAGATCCCCGCCGTCGTCGAGATGATCCACACCCTGGACCAGGGGTCCACCGGCACCGGCGCCGAGGTCCGCGTCTACCCGCTCGTGAACGGCGAGCCGTCGGCCCTGGCCGACTCGCTCGGAAGACTGTTCCAGGACATGCTGCGTCAGCAGGCCGGCCGTAGCCGAAACGCGCCGTCGGTGCCGTTCAGCATCGCCGCCGACGACCGGACGCAGAGCCTCGTCATCTCGACCACGCCGTCGCACTTCGCCCTGATCGAGGAGATCCTCCACAGCCTCGACCAGGCGCCTGCGGCGCCGGAGGCCGACGTCCAGTACGTCTGGCTCCAGAACGCCGACGCCGTCGAGGTCGCCGCTCAACTGGAGGATATGTACAAGACCCGCAAGGGCGACAAGCCCGTCATCTCGGCCGACGAGTTCTCCAACGCCATCACCATCATCGCCAAGGAAGCCGACCTGAAGGTCATCGAGCCGATCATCACCAAACTCGACAAGGCCGCCGAGGACAACTCGTACCGCGTCCGTGTGATCCCGCTCATAAGCGTCAAGGCCGAGAAAATGGCACAGGTCCTCCGCTCGGTCTACAAGCAGATGACCGGCAATGAGGTGACCGTGACCACCGAAGCGCCCGAAGCAACGAAAGGGCCGGAAGGAGAATCCGGCCCCGTCGGCGTGGAAGGCCCCGGCAAAGCCTCCGCGCCCGACGCCGGCACGCAAGAACCCGGCGACGCGGACACCAAGGAAGCGCCGCCCGGCGTCACCATCGCCGTCGACAAGAACTCCAACTCGCTTATCGTCTCCGGCAGCCGCCAGGAACTCGACTACCTCCAGGACCTCGTGGACGAACTCACGCTGACTTCCATGGACGTCGACGCCGAGTTCCGGGTCTTTAAGATCGAGAAGGCCGACCCCCAGACCGTTGCCCAAACGCTCGATGAACTGTTCAACCCGAAACCCAAGGCCCAGCAGAGGGGCCAACAGAAGGCGCCGCCCGCCCCCGCGCCGCCGCCCGTCATCAACGTCGTGGCCGACCTCCGGACCCGGTCGGTCATCGTCCGGGCCAAGCCGCTCGACTTCGAGGACGTCGAGATGCTCATCAAGCAACTCGACCAGGTCCCCACGGTCGTCAGCGAACTCCGGATCTTCCCCCTCAAGAACACCGACGCCACGGAGGTGGCCCAGAACCTCAAGGAACTGTTCCAGCGGGCCGTCCAGCGGACGTCCGCGCCGAAGCCCCAGCCCAAGTCGAGCAGCTCGTCGTCGAAAGGCCGCCCGACGCCGAAGCAGCCGCAGCAGCAACGCGTCGAGATGATCCGCCAGGTGCTGGAACTGCGGACCAAGCAGGGCATCACCCAGGTCGATATCGCCTCGATGGTCAACGTGTCGGCCAACAGGCAGACGAACTCCGTCATCGTGACCGCGCCGACCGACGCGATGGAGATCGTCGCGGGCATCGTCGAGGAACTCGACCAGTCGGGCATGGCCGCCGTCACGTCCATCCGCACGTACCCCGTCAAGAACGCCGAGATCGCGCCGACCGTCACGGCGCTGCGCGAAGTGTTCGGCGCCGCCACCAAGACCACGACCGCCGGAAAACGATCCGCCAAGACGGTCCTCGATACCGAGATCATCATCACCGGCGACGAGGCCGGACGCATGATCATCGTGTCGGCGCCGGCCGAGGAGCACAAACTCATCGAGTCGGTCATCACGCAGATGGACGAGGCCCAGGGCCTCGGCGACATCACCATCAAGGTCTATCGGCTCCAGAACGCCGATGCCTCGACGGTCGCCACGGCGCTTTCGGCGACGGTCGGGCGATCGGCCTCCGGCGGGGTGCGGCGGAGTGCAACAGGCGGTGCAACAAGAGCAAGCAGCGCCGGCCAGGTCCAAATCAGCGCCGACCGCAGCAGCAACTCCGTCGTCGTCCGCGCGCCGGCCGAGGAGCATCTCAAGATCGCCAAACTCATCGACGAGATGGACCAGACGCTTGCGGCCATCGTCAAGACGTACCCCGTGAAGAACGCCAACGTGCAGACGGTCGTCGCGGCGCTGACGGACATCTTCGCCTCCCGGTCGGGCGCCGGCAGGGGCACGGGCGGCTCGTCATCGTTTCCGCCGCAGCCGAGAAGCACGAACTCATCGCCAAAGTCATCGACGAGATCGACCAGGCCCAGAGCGAGGACCAGGTCACCGTCAAGGTCTACCGCCTCAAGTATGCCGCCGCCGGTGACGTGGAAAATGCGCTCCAGAACACGTTCCAGAAGTCGTCCTCCGGCGGGGCCAGCCGCTGGAGCCGCCCGCAGGCAACCGGCCAGGTCCGCATCAGCGCGGA